>CAZQTJ010000122.1:0-6158 GCA_964596035.1 uncultured Cocleimonas sp.
TGTGTCGAAGCAGAGCTGTTTGCTTGAGTTAATAGATTGGATAATCCCTGAATATCTCTAGGTTGTAATATTCCTGCTGCTTGTTTTAGTTTTAAGGTGTTGAGCAAAAAGTCATAACGTGCGGTGGTGTAGTCACGTTGTGAGCGGAAGGTTTCGCGTAGGGAGAGTAAGACATCGACGGCTGTTCTTGTGCCGACTTCAAAGCCTACTCGGGTTGCTTTTGCAGCGGTTTGATTGGAGATAAGTGCTTGTCTTAGTGCGTTGACTCGAGCTAATCCTGATATCGTGGCGAGATAAGCGGCACGCGTTTTTTGTATAGCGGCACGTTTTTGTGATTCTAATTTGTAACGAGCCTGTTGCAATAAATGACGTGCCTCACGGGTGCGCGAGGCGACATTTCCCCCTGTGTAGAGTGGGATGTTTATTTGCACACCGACAGCGGCATCAAACTTGTCTTGATCAAACGCGGCTTCCCCATGCGTGGTGCTACCTGATTGTCGTGCAAATAAGTCAACGGTTGGGCTTTTACCTGCGCGTGCAAGGTCAACATTACTTTGTGCGAGTACCACCGCGTATTCTGCGATGCGTACCGCTTGGCTATTCGCGACGGCTGCTTTTGACCACGTTTCGATATTCTCAGGTTTAGGGCTTAATAAAGTAATACGGTCAGCTGCGCCTAATAGGTTGTTGTAGTAGTGTCCAGAAATAGCTCTAAGGTTTTCTTTGGCGATATTAATTTGTTGAACCGTGTTGACTTCTTGAGCGCGCGATAAATCATAGCGTGCCTGTGCTTCTTTAACATCGGTAATGGCGGAACGACCTGCATCAAAATAAGCTTTGACTTGATTAAGTTGGCGCAAAATAGAGCTGGCTTCTAAGTTGGCAAATTTAGCATTATCCTTGGCTTTAAGATAAGCAATATAAGCATCAGCAACGCGTAGCATAAGGTTTTGCCTATCGACTTCTAATGAGGCTTGCGCTTGTAAAATAGAGGCATTAGCTTGGTCTATTTTTACATTAATGGTCTTGCGATAAAGTGGCTGTGTGAGATTTAGCGTGTAGCCAAAATTTAAGAACGCCGCACCACCATCTTTTTGCCTTGCCATGCGGCTACTAAATTGTGTCGAATAAGTACCACTAGCCTGTAAGTTGACCTGAGGCTTTAAGGCAGAAAGTGCCTGTGGCTTTTTTTCTTGCATGGCTAAAAAAGCTGATTCAGATGCCTTTAGTTGCGCATCGTTACTCTGTGCATGTAGATAAACTTGATACAGATTTTCGGCAAAAGCGGTGCTACTTAAAGCGCTAAGTAGGGCAAAAGTAGCGAGTTGTTTTTTTGTAATCATCGTATAAGTACTAGCTTTATAGAGTAGAGATCATCAATGTATTGTTGTTGCAAGGCTATTGCAAGCGAATGATAAATACATTGATAATCTTTAATCGGTTAAAAATTTAAGTGAGTATTTTATGGCTTCACGGATTCAGGTTTAACTTTCAACGACCAAATGTAAACGCTTGCGAATATACATATAGTAAAACAGCGGAATAATCACTAAGGTCAACACGGTTGAGACTAATATACCAAAGATTAAGGAGATGGCTAAACCTCCAAAAATTGGATCATCAATAATAAAGAATGCACCCACCATTGCGGCTACTGCCGTGAGTATAATTGGCATGGCACGCACCGCACTGGAGTTGATAATCGCTTCTTTTAGCTCAACGCCCGATTTTAACTGATCGTTAATAAAATCAACCAGTAAAATGGAGTTACGTACAATAATACCCGCTAAAGCGATCATGCCGATCATCGATGTGGCGGTAAATTGTGCGCCTAATAAAGCATGTCCTGGCATGACACCAATAATAGTGAGTGGTATTGGCGACATAATAACCAATGGTACCATGTAAGAGCGGAATTGCGCGACAATCAGCAAGAAAATCATAATCATACCAACCGCGTAGGCGATGCCCATGTCGCGGAATGTTTCATAGGTAATCTGCCATTCGCCATCCCATTTGATGCTGTAAAAATAAGGATCATCGGGTTGATTGATAAGGTACTGATCCAGCGTTTTATTGTAAACACTCACAGGCTTATCGTTGACGGTGCTGAAAATATCAAACATGCCATACAGAGGGCTGTCTGTTTTTCCTGCCATATCGCCAAGCACATACACCACAGGGAGCAAGTCTTTATGATTGATCGAATGCTCGCGCGCACCTTCATCGACACTCACAACTTCAGACATTGGCACAAGTGCGCCTGTTTGACTGCGAACACGTAAGGCCAAAATGGAGTCGATTTTGTCTTTATTAGAGACAGGAAACTCTAAGCGAATCGGCACCGCGTATTTTAAGTTTTTGCCGTGCAAGAAGGTCGCATCTTCACCGCCTAATACCGTTGCTATCGCAGAGGTAATCGACTGTTGCGAGATACCTAATAGCGCCGCTTTTTGACGATCCACTTTGACTAGCAGGCGTTTTTGTGATGCTTCTACACTGTCGTCAATATCAATAATATCAGGCGTGGTGCGGTATATTTCACGAATTTCTTTGGCGACTTTAATTTGCCCTGCGTAATCTAAACCATACACTTCTGCCACAATCGGCGACATCACGGGTGGGCCGGGTGGTACTTCGACTACTTTTACCGAGGCATTGTATTTTATGGCAGTGGCTTGCAATGACTCGCGCACTGCTAGGGCGATGTCATGGCTTTTACGCTCACGCTCATGCTTGTCGGTGAGATTGACTTGAATATCACCTAAGTTTGCCCCTTTACGCAAATAATACTGGCGCACTAAACCATTAAAATTAATCGGTGCGGCAGTGCCTGCGTAGACTTGGTAGTCGGTAATTTCTTCGACGCTATTTAGCTTTTCTGCGAGTTCGTTTAAAACGCGCGAGGTTTGCTCTAGCGGTGTGCCTTCGGGCATATCAAGCACAATTTGGAACTCGCCTTTGTTATCAAACGGTAGCATTTTTAATACCACCAACTTCATGGCAGCTAGGGATAAAGACAAGCCAATAAACAAGGTGATGATGGCGAGTAGGCTGTAGCGACGGCGTGCGCCTTTTTTATCATCTAAGAAAGGTCCTAAGATTTTGTTAAAGAAAACTTTCGTCTTACCACCATCTTCAGGTGGTTTGTGATGACTAAAATCGACATTTTTAAGCATCTTATTGGTCATCCACGGGGTGACGATGTAGGCCACGCCGAGCGATAACAACATGCCTAAACTGGCATTAATCGGAATAGGGCTCATATACGGCCCCATTAAACCCGAAACAAATGCCATCGGCAGGAGGGCGGCGATAACGGTAAAGGTTGCCAAAATAGTCGGGCCACCGACCTCATCAACGGCAATAGGAATAACCTCTACCAGTTTTTTTCCACCTATTTGCATATGACGATGAATATTTTCGACCACCACAATGGCATCATCCACCAAAATACCGATAGAGAAAATTAACGCAAATAAAGAGACACGGTTGAGCGTGAAACCATACGCCCATGATGCAAACAAGGTGAGGGCAAGCGTGATAACGACCGCTGTGCCGACAATAATCGCCTCGCGCCAACCGAGTGCAAGCCAGATTAATAAGGCAACCGCAACGGTTTCGATCATTAATTTATGGATCAGTTTTTCTGATTTTGCACGCGCAGTATCACCATAGTTACGTGTTACGGTGACGTTGACATCGTCAGGAATAAACGTGCCTTTAAGCTGGTCGATGCGTTTCACCACATTGTCTGCCATTGCGACGGCATTGACATTAGGCTGTTTTGCAATCGCAATAGTGACCGCAGGAGACTGCATATTGGGTTTTAAGCCACGGTGCTTGTCGCCTCGGTTGCTTGTGCCAAAACTGACATAAGACTCGGGTGAATCTGCCTCGTGTTTAATCTTTGCGACATCTTTTAAGTAGACAGGTTGCTTGTTAAATACGCCGACAATTAAATCACCAATTTCATTTTCATTGCTTAAAAATGTTCCTGCAATAACTTGCACTTCGGTATTGTCGTTGACGATAGAAACGGCATCTTTTGCGGTGTTGCTGGCTTGCAAGGCGGTGCGTAAATCATTTAAGCCAATATTAAAGCCCGCCAGCTTAGTGCTATCTAATAACACATGCACCACACGTTTCGGTGCGCCCACGGTGTAAATATCGCGGGTTCCAGGAACACGTTTTAATTCGGCTTCGATAGCATGAGCGACTTGGGCTAAATCATAAGCACTTTTTTTGTCTGATTCTGTCCACAGCGTAAGGCTGACGATGGGAACATCATCAATGCCTTTGGGTTTGATCAGCGGTGTGCCTACGCCAAGATTTTGCGGTAACCAATCTTGATTGGAGGCAACCTTATTGTACAGACGCACTAAGGCAACGGTACGGTCAACGCCCACTTTATACTGCACGGTAATCATCGACATACCGGGCATGGAGGTAGAGTAGACATGCTTAATGCCCGCTATTTCTGATAGCACCTGTTCCGCAGGGGTGCTGACTAAGTTTTCGACCTCTACAGCCGTTGCCCCAGGAAAGGGAATAAAGATATTCGCAAAGGTGACGTTTATTTGCGGGTCTTCTTCGCGTGGCGTAACGATTACCGCAAAAAGTCCTAATAATAAACCGACTAAAGCCAATAAAGGCGTGATTTCAGTAAGCAAAAACTTTTTAGCAATAGCCCCTGAAAGACCAAGACGTGGCTCACTCATGACTTGCCTCCTTTACTGCGGTGCGATGTAATTTAAGATAGGCGGCGGCATGTACAGGATCAAGCGCAACTTTTTCTGCCGCATCTAAGCCCGCAGTGACTTGAATTTTGCCATCAATGGTTTTTTTGCCAAGACGTACTTGGCGTAAATGAGGTGTGCCATGTTCATCAACCACGTAAACGGCTGTTACTTCACCGCGATAAGCAACCGCACGTTGTGGGATCACTAAATGGGTTGATGCGCCTGTCTCAAAGCCTATTTTAACAAAGACACCAGGAAACAGTCCTTTAATACCTCTTTCGAGCGCAACTCTTACTTTAAAGCCATTGGTTGCAGGGTCGGCATAAGGGAAAATCGTCAAAGATTTAGCAGGAATACCGACGCTATCACCGTCGAGATAAATACGTGCCGATTTGTGTTTGCGCACGGCTAAAATCAAACGCTGAGGAATACTCGCCGTTGCGCGCATTTCTGATAAAGAAATACCTGTCATCACGGGTTTTCCTGCTGCCACGACCTCGCCTAATTCAACATGACGTTCGATCACGATGCCACTATAGGGTGCTAATAATTGTGTATAACCAAGCTGTTCACCTGCTTTACTCAAGCCCGCTTTTGAAGCATTAAAGCCCGATTTAGCGGCTTCCAAACCTGATAAAGAAGCTTGAAGCTCTGATTTCGCCGAGGCTAGTCCCGACTTCGAGGCATTAAAAGCCGCCTTAGTTGCGGTAAGGTTTGCTTTAGCAGAGTCAACACGCGCAGCAGCAGACTTTACCGCAGAGTCTGCTTTATCGTATTGTGATTTAGCGATTAAGCGTTGGTGATAAATTCTCTTAGTTCGTTCAAACGCCAAACGCGCCTCGGTATAAGCCGCTTGAGTTTCACGTAAAGCCGCTTGAGCCTGTGACACGGTCGCCGCCGCTTGACTGATACTTGCATTCGCCTTGCTAACCGATGCCCGAGCGCGACTGACGGCCGCTTTTGCTTGTCCAACCGATGCTCTAGCTTGTCCTACAGACGCTTTAGCCTCTTGTAAACCCGCTTTTTGATTTTGTGACGAAATACGTGCAATCTCACTACCTTTCTTAACAAAATCACCGACATCGTATTTAAGTTTACTAATCACGCCACTGGTCTGAGCGGAGATAGTGCTTTTATTGACCGACTCAATTTGTCCGTCAAGTAATTGGTACTCTGCAACACTTTCCTGCTTTGCCTCAACAGTTGTTAAGCTTTCAACATGCTGAGAAAAGCTTGGTAGCGATATGCAAGTTAGCAAGCATACAGCCGATAAACTGGTGTTAAATTTCATGACAGAACCTATATAAGTAAAATCTAATATAGATGCATGATAACAACTAGTATTAGAAAATGCTAATATGTGTTTTATACCTTAGTTTGATGGTGGAATATTATTGAGCAATGGTAGGGGGGGGG
>CAZQTJ010000123.1:0-1086 GCA_964596035.1 uncultured Cocleimonas sp.
GGCAAGGGAGCGACCATTCCCTGCGTCCCAAGCCTTGCCTATGAAAAACCTCATTCAGCTATTTGGATGTTTATTTCCTTGGAGTAGCCTTACTCAATTTTCCGACTCATCCCTCAACCTTTTGACTGGGACTTTGATAGCCCACAAGGTTGGAAGAAGATGTTTTATATCGACCCTGCACTGGAGACTGCTACGTGAAAACAAATATATTAATTGTTGATGATGATGCACACATTCGTGACGTTATTGCTTTTGCACTAGAAAAAGCGGATATGCAAGTACAACATGCGGCTGATGGACAAGAAGCGTTGACCTATCTCCAGAGTCATCTTCCTATTGATTTAATTGTGCTGGATATTAATATGCCTGAAATGGATGGCTTAGAGCTATGCCGAGAACTCCGTAAAACATCACAAACGCCTATTTTATTTCTCTCATCTCGTGATGATGAGATTGATCGCATTCTTGGACTAGAGTTAGGTGGGGATGATTACGTGACCAAGCCATTTAGCCCACGCGAATTGGTCGCTCGTATTAATGCTATCCTTAAACGCTTACAACCTCGAACGATGGTAGAAAAAACTCATATCATCCAACATGGAAAACTTAAAATTGATGATGAGCAACATATTATTCGCTGGGATAATAATACCATTTCACTGACTGCAACTGAGTTTGCGATTATGAAACAAATGGCACGTTACCCCAACAAGGTTTATAGTCGCGATGCCATTATGAGCAGTGCTTATGAGCATAATACCCATGTGAGTGATCGTACTATTGATAGCCATATACGACATATTCGCGCTAAGTTTTCAGATGCAGGCTGTGCCAAGATAATTGAAACATTACATAGTATTGGCTATAAACTTTCTCCATGTCAGTAGAACAAAACGAATCTGAAACTAGCACGGTAGTATCTAAAAAACTCTATCGCTTACGTACTTTACTACTGCTTGTTACCCTCTCAATCCTACTGTTGCCAGTTGCTAGTGTGCTATATTTTCGTTTTTATGAGAACGAATTAGTACGTCAAACAGAAATTGAACTGATCGCCCAGTCTGCTGTTATATCAGCTACTTACAG
>CAZQTJ010000123.1:1186-6115 GCA_964596035.1 uncultured Cocleimonas sp.
GATTATCGCGGCATTGTAGTCGCAGGACGTAGAGAAAGAGGGCTTTCTTTAGCGCATATAAGTGAAGTGAAACAAGCATTGCAGGGGAAATATACCAGCGTGATTCGACAAAGACTCTCGAATGAAGCCCCACCACCCATTGCATCAATAAGTCGTGGCACAGGTATTCGTGTTTTTACTGCTTTTCCAATAATTGAGGATGATAGAGTTTATGGTGTAGTTTATTTATCCAGAACACCACAGAATATTCTCAAGCACCTTTATGCTGTCACAGGACGTGTATTAATTGCTGCGTCGATTGTTCTTCTGATTACTTTATTGCTCGCCTTTTTTGTATCATCACGTATTGTTCGCCCCATTAAACAACTCACTAATCAAGCCGAAAAATTGGCTAAAGGCGATATTACAACCGTAAGCGAGCTAGAAAAACCAGGAACTTATGAGGTTTCAAAATTATCACAAAGTTTCACCATTATGTCTCAAACCTTGCAACAACGTAGCGATTATATTCGTCAGTTCGCAGCACATGTCTCGCATGAATTTAAAACCCCGCTTACCTCAATACAAGGAGCAATCGAGTTATTACAAGATCATATTGATGATATGCCGACAACACAGAGAAAGAAATTTCTTGATAATCTTCAAAGTGATACACAGCGTTTGGAGAAACTGGTTAGCCGTTTACTTGAGTTGGCAAAAGCAGATGCGATGCAAGCCTCTAGTGAAAGTTCAGACCTAAAGCGTTGTTTCAGAACACTCGCAATGAGGTATAAAGAGAAAGGTTTAAGTGTAAACGTCACGCCTAATGATTATCCTAGCAAAGTTGCTATTGCGAATGATGTGCTAGAAACAATCTTCACTAATTTATTAGAAAATAGTTTGCAACATCAAGCAGAGGAAGTAGCAATCAGTATTGCTCATAAAGATAATAATTTAGAAATAACAGTACATGATAATGGTGTCGGCATTTCTACGGCTAATGTGGAACGTATTTTCACCCCTTTTTTTACCACAAGACGAAATCAAGGCGGAACTGGTTTAGGATTAGATATTGTCGCTTCTTTATTGCAAACATGGCACGGTGATATACAGCTTCAAGATGTTTCGAAGGGGGCTGCTTTTTTAATAATACTAAGGATCAAAAGCTTTTATAAAGGGGGGTAAATATTCGAACATACATTAAAGGATAATTTTACTATAATTCTCCTGAATCCATAACTTCAGTGCGAATTCAGGATTCTCTCACCCCCAACTTTTTATTAATATTTCTAGGCGCTTTAGTTTTATGTCTCTTGCTCATTGGATCGTCTTAGATAGTCACTGTACTGATACAAGCAATATTTATTGTTTTTCAAAACATAGTAACAATAAGCCTGAAAAAGGTTATTTTGCTATCATCGCAGAAGAGTTACCTCAAACTACTGCATCGACTAGAAGTCAAATAGGTGCTAAGTTACTTGTAGATGCCTCCCAGCTTGCTCTTACTAAATTACAAGCACAGGAACTAAATTTTGCGCCTCATTTCTTTCATTTATTAAATGATATATGGAAGGCAAAAGTTTTCTTACATGCCATTCAAAACCCTTTTTTAGGCACAGACACGTTATCTGTAAAAAAACTAACTGAAAACGACACCCTAAGTGAGGACATCGTAAGGCACTATGATGTATCTGCTGGAATTATATACTTAAAAGGTAATCAGCTAGTATTTTTACAAAGTGGGGATACCCAACTCGCTCTTTTAAATAAACGCAATAATTGTGAAATTAAAAAAGTGGATCAACCATCACTCTCTGTCTTACTAAATAGGAGTAAAAACACTAGCTCTTCCTTATATCAACTTATTGATATTAAAAAGCATCAACTTGAGATGGTGGTATTATTACCCCACAAGTACACCGCGCCAAAAACAAGTGCGCGTTTAAAATCAAACATACTTAAAATTTATCGAACATTTGAAAGTAATTATCCACAAATAGACAGTGCTGATAATGCCCAGCTAACTATTTTAAAAAAAGATCATCAGCAAAAACAATCAGCAAGCCATCCTGCTACGAAAAAACCTTTATCTTCTGCTTCACCTAAAAAACAAACCGATAAAAAAAGTATGACAGCCTATGTGCTTTCTACTTTTCTCCTTCTTGTAGGTGCTATCGCTAGTTATTTTTTATGGCAAGCTCAAGCCAAAGAAAGTATTTCTATGTCGCCTTCTCATAATGGCTTTATAGCAACTCAAATGGCTTTAAATAATACTTCGGAAGCCCCTATTCCTCTTTTAGAGGTCACGAATAAACAATCTGGAATAAAAAAACAAACCGATAAAATTAAGCGAGCTGAACAGAAAAAACGGGAAGAAGTTGAAGCTGCAATTGCCACTGAAAAAGCCCGTTTAGAAAAAGAAAAACGCTTACAATTAAAACAAAAGCAGGATGAAGCCGCTATTGCTGAATCCTTAAGAATTAAAACCATTGAGAAAGAAAAAGCCCGCAAGGAAAAAGAGTTACAAGAAAGACGAAAGCTTGAAGCTGAAACTAAAGCGAGAAAGCTTCGGCTTGAGCAGGAGAAAAAATTAAAACAACAACAAGAAGAGGCGGCTACTTTACTCTCTATTGAAAAAGATTTGGACTTAATTAATCAACATGACGAGAAGATACGCGCCCAACAGCAAGCTGAAGAGCAAAAACGACGCGAAAATCAGACGCGATTATTAGCAGAAAAACAAGCAGAGGCTAAACGCAAAGCTGCTCTTATCCAACAAAGACGCAGAGAGTTTGAAAATAACAAAAATAATCCCGTTGAATCTTCGCCTAGTAAAATACCTAACACCGCTAAAAGCCGTGAGGAACAACAAATTCAAATTCAAAAACAAATAAAACAAAAGGAAGCGGAAAAACAACGCATAGTTGCTGAAGAGCTAAAAAGGCAACAAGCAGAACAAATTAAAGCAAAAGAGGCGCGCAATAAGGTTATACAAAAAACCATTACTCACCAATTGCTAAACTACAGTAAAACATTTCACCGTCATGTCGTTCAGTTACAACAAAAAAATAAAGCAATCGAGTTATTAGAGCGTCGTAAAACATCATCTAATGCCCCCAATATCGTACATAAGAAAAAAATGTTGCAAAGCAAAAAAAATGATATAGAGCAACGTATTGATAGATTATCTGTTTTATATGCAAGCAAACTAAAAGAATTATGTGCTAATAAAATTATCCATCCTATTGCAATGCCTACTAAGTTGACCAAGGTAGAGCGTATTGCATACGCTGTTATATCTCAAAAACTCCGTCACTGCTCTCAACCAGAAACACTATCTAGTCAAAATATTTCTAAAATATTCATAAAAAAATATTTAAAATAGGGATAAGATAATTATATACCGATATGAATATAGTAATATATCCAAGGCTGGGATATATTGCCGTGTTCTTAAATTATATAAAAATTCTAATTGTAATGAAGCTATTTAAACTATTATTCACCACACTGGTGACTTTTCTATTTGTACTATTCCCCCTAGAAGTTTTTGCCTCTGGTAGCGCAGCATCAACACCTATTGACTTGACAGCAACATCTTATGGCATCTGGGCGGTGATAATTTTTGTTGCAGCTTATGCTTTAGTTATTGGGGAAGAACAACTCCATCTGCGAAAATCCAAACCGATGATTGTCGGTGCAGGGCTTATTTGGATTTTAGTCGCATTAGCCTATATATCGGTTGGTCACTCCGACCAAGTGCGTGGCTTTTTAAACCATAATTTACTTGAATATGTCGAGTTATTCTTATTCTTACTCGCCGCTATGACTTTTATTAACACCATGGAAGAACGCGGGGTGTTTGATGCCTTGCGCGGATGGTTGGTTTCCAAAGGCTTCTCTCTCTATCAGATTTTTTGGATTACAGGTGTTCTTGCGTTCTTCATCTCTCCCATTGCTGACAACTTAACAACAGCACTGTTAATGGCAGCGGTAGTTATCTCAGTTGCGGGTGGCAAACAAGCCATATCAGGCAATATAGAAAAAACTAAGTTTGTTGCTTTGGCTTGCATCAATATAGTGATTGCAGCTAATGCAGGTGGGGCGTTCAGTCCTTTCGGTGATATTACAACCTTGATGGTATGGCAAAAAGGAATTATCCAGTTTAACGAGTTTTTTGTTCTTTTTGTCCCAGCTCTCGTTAACTGGCTTGTACCTGCAATTATTATGTCGTTCTTTGTTGCAAAGGGTAATCCTGATCCTGTGACAGAAAAAATCATCGTTAAACGTGGTGGCTATTTCGTTATTGCTTTATTTATTGGCACAATAGTAATGGCAGTTACTTTCCATAATGTACTTCACCTACCGCCAATGCTTGGTATGATGACAGGTTTAGGCTTGTTAAAGCTGTTTGGTTATTATTTAAAAATAACAGGTGAAAGCAATCCGCAATATGTTGAAAACGATACACATGCTGTCGGACGTTGGGATATATTCTCTCAGTTAGAACGTGCCGAGTGGGATACTTTAATGTTTTTCTACGGTGTTATTCTTTGTGTGGGTGGCTTGGGTGCTTTAGGTTACTTAGGTATGGTCTCTAGCTTAATGTATGGCGATCTAGGCGCAACAAATGCCAATATTCTAGTCGGTATTCTTTCTGCTATTGTTGATAATATTCCCGTAATGTTCGCGGTCTTAACGATGAATCCAGAAATGTCATCAGGTCAATGGTTATTAGTGACTTTAACCGCAGGTGTTGGTGGCTCATTACTCTCTGTTGGTTCCGCTGCGGGCGTTGCTTTAATGGGACAAGCTCGCGGGATGTATACTTTCTTCTCCCATCTTAAATGGACATGGGCGATACTTTTAGGTTATGCCGCTAGTATTTGGGTGCATATGATGATAACGCCACTATAAAAAAACAAACTACTTTTTTAGCTAAGGAATGAG
>CAZQTJ010000124.1:0-6075 GCA_964596035.1 uncultured Cocleimonas sp.
CCTAATCCCAATTCAAAGCCCCACCAGTTTGATACTCGGTTACTCGCGTTTCAAAGAAGTTTTTCTCTTTACGCATATTGGCTTGCTCATCTAACCACGGTGTGCGGTTTTCTGCGCCTGAGAAGGGTTCTTCAAAGCCGAGTTGTCTGGCGCGACGGTTGGCTATAAAGCGGAATTGTTCGATATGGTCGTCGGCGGAGTAGCCTAATATGGGGTTTCTTAGTAGGTAGTTTGCGTAGCCGATTTCAACGGCTTCGGCTTCGTTCCACATTTCTCTTATGGCAATAGGGTCAAGCTGTACGTCGTTTTCTAGCATGATTTGTTTGACGACACGGATACCAAAAGAGGCGTGCATGACTTCGTCGCGCATGATGTATTGTAGTTGCTCCGATGTACCTTTCATTAGCCCACGGCGTTGTAGTGAGAAAATGGGGGTGAAACCGTTGTAGAACCAGCAACCTTCAAAGATGCCTGCGAAGAAGGCGTATGCCATAACAAAGTTGTTTAGCTCTGCGGGGTCGCTTAGGTCAATATCGTGACGCATGACGGAGTTTAAACGACGGTTTGCCATTTGAATTTTGGCATTAATTTCGGGTACTACGCGGTAGCGGTTGTAAATTTCGCCTTGATCTAAACCGATGGTTTCGATGCAATGCTGATAGGTCCATGTATGCAGTGCTTCTTCGTAAACTTGGCGTGCTTGGTAGATTTGTAATTCAGGCGCGGTCATCTTTTCCATTACCGCTAAACCGATGTTACGCATGGCCAAAATATCGGATGTGGTGAGGTAAGCAAGGACATTTTCATACACATGCTTTTCGTTTTCCGTCAAGCTGTGTTGATAGTCATGCACATCCTGTGCCATATTGATGTCTAGGGGTGTCCAGTGATTTTTATTGGCATTTAAAAAGTATTCCCATGCCCAAGGATATTTAAAGGGCGCTAACTGGTTGACATCTGCTAAGCCATTGATAACTCTCTTATCTGAGGCTTTTACTGGCGTAATACTACGCTCTATATCTTGTTGTTCTTCGGCTAAACCTAGCATTGCTTTGCTTGCTATTTCATCCGCACTAGAGTCGGTGTGTACTGCTGTTTTCATCAAATTATCAACAGAGTTATCCACAGCTTCGTTATCCGTGTTGTCGGCTAAATCATCGGCTAGACTTTCTGTATTTTCAGTCACCGTATCGCTGAAATTATTTAAGGCATCACTTAGCGCGTAAGACTCTGATAATGTGTTGATTTGCTTATCATCATCTTTTTTCTCGTTGTTTTTACTTCCTAGTGGATCATCCCAATTTAGCATGATTTTTTTCCTTTTTTGTACAACGATAGCGAGTGGCTACTATCGTTAATATATATTTTCACCTACTCGTGATAAATCTTGGCTACTGACAAGCTTCACAGTCAGGATCAAGAATCGAGCAAGCAGCAGGTGCTTTGGCAGAGGAGCTTATGTCCATGTCATCATGACTTGTACTTGAGCTGCCACGATCATCTGCGGATTTCTCCATGTGCGTTGCGCCCATTGAGCGGAGATAATAAGTAGTCTTTAAACCGCGTACCCAAGCCAGCTTATAGAGATTGTCGAGTTTAGTGCCTGATGGTTCTGCCATGTATAAATTGAGTGACTGACCTTGGTCGATCCATTTTTGACGACGACTACCTGCCTCGATTAACCAGCGTGGATCAATTTCAAATGCGGTGGCATATTTAGCTTTCAGGTCTGCGGGAATACGGTCGATAGGCTGTACGCTACCATCAAAATATTTCATATCATTAATCATCACTTCATCCCATAGCCCAAGCGCTTTTAGCTCATTGACCATATAAGGATTGACGACGGTGAATTCACCTGAAAGGTTGGATTTTACGAATAAATTTTGATAGGTCGGCTCAATAGATTGGCTCACACCACAAATATTCGAGATAGTCGCTGTCGGCGCTATCGCCATGACATTAGAGTTACGCATACCGTGTTGTTTGATGCTTTCGCGGAGGCTATCCCAGTCCAAGCTACTGGACTTATCGACGTCATAATACCCCTCACGTTCTTTCTCCATAAGCTCTATTGAGTCAATGGGTAGAATGCCTCGACTCCATAAAGAGCCTTCATAGCTCGCATAAGTACCGCGCTCTTTGGCTAAGTTATTAGAGCCTTGAATGGCAAAATAGGAAACGGCTTCCATGCTGGTATCTGCAAATTCAACCGCTTCTTCTGAGGCGTAGGGGATGTTGAGTTTATACAATGCGTCTTGGAAGCCCATCAAACCAAGCCCTACAGGGCGATGTTGTAGATTGGAGCGACGTGCTTGCGGTACGCTGTAGTAATTATATTCTATTACGTTGTCTAACATGCGCGTGGCCGTGGTGATGGTTTTTTCGAGCATCTTCATATCAATGCCATCAGCCGTTGTGTGCGCTGCGATATTCACTGAGCCTAGATTGCACACTGCAATCTCATCATTATTGGTGTGTAGCGTTATTTCAGTACAAAGGTTTGAGCTATGGACAACACCCACATGCTGATTGCTATAACGTACATTGCAAGGGTCTTTAAACGTGATCCAAGGATGACCTGTCTCAAATAACATGCCGAGCATTTTGCGCCATAAATTATTGGCATTGATCTTTTTAGACAGACGCATTTCACCACGCGCTGCTTTTTCTTCGTATTCGATATATTTTTCTTCAAAAGCACGACCATATAGGTCGTGTAACTCTGGTGTTTCATTCGGCGAGAAAAGCGTCCATTCTTTATCTTCTGCAACGCGCTTCATGAATAAGTCAGGAATCCAATTGGCGGTATTCATATCATGGGTGCGACGGCGTTCATCTCCCGTGTTTTTACGCAGCTCTAGGAATTCTTCGATATCTAAATGCCATGTTTCTAGGTACGCACAGAATGCACCTTTACGTTTACCGCCTTGGTTTACCGCAACCGCAGTATCGTTGGATACTTTTAAGAACGGTACGATACCTTGAGATTTTCCATTAGTGCCTTTAATGTGCGAGCCTAAGCCGCGTACTGGCGTCCAGTCGTTACCTAAACCACCAGCAAATTTTGATAGAAGGGCATTATCTTTAATGGCGTTGTAGATGCCTTCTAGGTCATCAGGCACCGTGGTGAGATAGCAAGATGAAAGCTGTGGGCGTAATGTACCTGCATTAAAGAGCGTCGGGGTGCTGCTCATAAAGCTAAAGCTAGAAAGCAGATTATAAAATTCAATCGCACGCTCTTCTCGGTTGATTTCATTAATTGCCAAGCCCATTGCTACGCGCATAAAGAATATTTGTGGTAGCTCAAAACGTACCCCTTCTTCACTATGAATAAAGTAGCGGTCGTAGAGTGTTTGCAAGCCTAAATAGGCAAATTGCTGGTCATTCTGTACTTTAATAGCAGCGCCTAATTTTTTAAGATCGTAACGGCTAAGTTCTTCATCTAGTAACTCTAAATCAACGGCGCGTTTGATATATTTTTCGAGTAGCTCAGGGTAGAGCGCTTTCATTTCTGTCTGCGTTGCTTGTGTCGGGCGAGCATTGATAAAAGTGAGTGCTTCAGAACGTAAATTATCGAGTAGTAAACGCGCGGCAACGGTGGAATAGTTTGGGTCTTGCTCGATCATAACGCGTGTAGACATCACCAAAGCTATGCCAACATCCGCTTCTGGAATGCCATCAAAGATATTACGCAAGGCTTCTTGCATTACGACTTTTCCATCGACACCATCCAAGCCTTTTACAGACTCAGTAATGATTTTTTTCAAGCGTTTTTGATCCAAAGGTTTTAGTTCGCCAGAGATGGTTTTAACATGAAGAACATCTTTCTTTTTAGATTTTAATTTGGGCTTTTTAGACGCTTTTTGTTTGCGAATTTGCGCACGTTCCTCGCGATATAAAACGTAGCTACGTGCAACTTTGCGTTCGCCTGAACGCATTAATGCAAGTTCCACTTGGTCTTGAATATCTTCGATATGCACAATGCCGCCATCAGGCATACGACGAAATAGGCATTCTGTGACCTGCTGTGTCAATGTCTTTACGGTGTTATGTATACGTGATGAACCTGCTGCAGTTCCGCCTTCTACATCAAGGAAAGCTTTACTTAATGCCACTTCAATTTTGCTCGCATTAAATGGAGTTACTTTGCCATTACGGCGAATAACCTTATAAACAAGCTCTGTGGGCTTATTTGTAGAATTATTTTGAGTTGTTGTAGAGACAGGTAACTCCTGTGACTCCAGCTGTTCGCCGCCGACTGTATCCATTGCTTCCTCCGATTATGGCTAATGGTATTATTTTGATGCATAGCCATTTATAGTTTTTAAATCTTTTTCCATAATGATAATGAATTGGATAGTAGGTTTATCCACAAATAATCGTCACTATAAGTTCACACACTATAGGGTGTATATTACGCTATCGTCAAGTACCATATATTGTGTTTAACTGCTATAAAAAGCTGTGGATAAATATGGGATAAAGTAATAAAGAGAGAGTAGCTATTAGCTTGCTTGATAATAAAAAATACTAGGTTTAACAGTTAGTTTTGATATATTTATAAGGTATTTATATCGATATATTATGGTGGATAAACTAATATTAGTTTCTTGTGGGTAATATTTTTCTGTTGCGGAAAAACGTTGATAAAAGGTTCATGATGAATACTAATTGGACAAATTTACTTTTAGAATGGATTTAAACTAAAAACTTCAAAAGAATGAGGGGCTGACAATGCCTGATAAAGTGGGTATATTGTCCTAGAAAAAAATCTTCATAACCTTTACACCAACGCTATGGAAAGGCTTCAATTTATATGATGGATTATCAAAACAACAATAGTATATTTTCACATCTTACAATACTTTCTCAAAGGGTTCGGCGATGCTTTGCGTCTGTCGCTATTATATCCGTTTTGGCACTGTCAGGTTGTGGTGGGGCTGGTGGTGGTATTAGGGTCGATGCTGATTCTAGTACGCCTGAAGAAACGACAACGAAAGGCACTGCAACAGCCTCAAGTGATAGCGCGAGTCCAGCAGTGACAGACGGAGAGAGCGCCCCTAAAGTAGCTAAAAAGTCGTCTCGTCCTAAAGCAGGTGTCATCAAAAAACGGCGTATTCCTGGTCGTCCAAGATCAAATTTAATCATTGAGCGTGCTTTAGCGGCTAACTTAAATTCACGTAACAAAGCCGAAATCGCTCGCTTTTTAAAACAAGGTGCAAGTGCCAATAGTATGGGAGCTAATGGTGAGCCTGTTTTATACACAGCTATTCGTGTTGGTTTAAATGATGTTGCTGATAAGTTGGTGTTATTTGGTGCAAATGTTGATACTAAAGCGAGTAATGGTAAAGGACCGTTACATTTAGCGATAGAAAGAAATAACAAGGCAATGATTAAATTACTACTTGAAAATGGTGCTAATGCGAATGCATCATCTCCCGCAGGAAAACCTCTGCATGTAGCTATCCAGAAAGGTGATAATGGTTTGGCGAGTTTATTACTAAGCTATTCCGCAGATGCAAATGCGCCAAGTCGAGAAGGTACACCGCTACAAATGGCGATTAAACGTGGTAACTTAGGTCTTGCTAAACGGCTCATCCAATACCAAGCGAATGTGAATACGGGGGGCAGAAATGGTACGCCCATACAAATTGCGATTAAGACAGGGAATGCAAAACTAGCTGATTTATTGATGAAAAATCATGCCGATGTATCAGTAAGAGACGGTGCAGGAGAAACGCTACTGCATAAAGCCGCTGCAAAAGGATTGACAACTATTGTAGGTATTTTGGCAAGGAATGGAGCCGACGTGAATGCGCGTGATAAAGCACAAGAAACACCATTGCATGAAGCTGCAGCTCGCGGGAAATTAGCAACGGTAAAAATATTGTTAGAAAATGGCGCTAATCTAAAGGCAAAGTCAAAGAAAAACTGGACAGCCCTGCACGAAGCCGCGCGTTTTGGACACCCTGATATTGTTGCTTTTCTTATCAATAAAGGGTTAAACCCAAGAGCTGAAACTAGCGAAGGACAAACCCCCAAAAGCTTAGCAAATCATCTCAGTCATAGCGG
>CAZQTJ010000125.1:0-6064 GCA_964596035.1 uncultured Cocleimonas sp.
TGCCGCAAGTGCCGCGTCATAGTCTGGCTCTTGCGTAATTTCAGGAACTAGCTCTGAATAAATAACTTTGTTATCGCCATCAAGTACTAAAACAGCGCGTGCTGTTACGCCTGCTAATACACTGTCTGTAATTAAGACGCCATAATCTTCCGCAAATGCTTTTCCGCGCATCATGGAAAGCGTTTTAACTTTATCGATATTTTCTGCCTCACAAAAACGTCCCTGTGCAAATGGTAGGTCGGCGGAAATTGTCAGAAAGACCACATCATCATGTGAAGCTGCGGCTTCGTTAAACTTTTTTGTTGATGTTGCACAAACACCCGTATCCAAACTAGGGACGATATTTAAAACTTTTGTTTTTCCTGCAAAATCAGTCAGGCTTACGTCCGCTAAACCTCCATCAATTAATGTGAAGTCAGGTGCTGTTGATCCAACGGTAGGTAAATCTCCGTTTGTATTGACTGCATTACCTTCTAGTGCTGTTGTTGCCATGTTGTTTTCCTTTTATTAATTAGGAGCGTACACGCTCTTTCGTTTTTATCTTTCTCAACTATAGTCAAAAACGCAAACTTTCGACAATAATCAGTAAAATATTCAGGATTAATATTGCCACTAAAGGCGATAAGTCAAGCGCACCAATATTAGGAACTATATTTCTAATAGGTCGTAAAATAGGTGTCGTTAAGCTGTGAACTAAGGGAGCTACGTGGTTTCCGTGGGCGCTTCCTATCCAGCTCATGACTGCTTGAAGCAATAAAGCAATAATATAAACCCAAATAATCACTTTGATAATATCAATAATAGAGGCAAAGAAAATGCTGATGATATTGACATTAGCAGTAAGCACTAATGACAATAAAATAATTTTCAGTATGGTTAAACCAAGTGCGAGAACAATCGCGGCGGTATCTATTTTACCTATGGAGGGAATAAATCGACGCAGAGGCACTAAGACAGGATTGGTTATTTTCACCAAGAATTGTGAAAGAGGATTGTAAAAATTAGCCCCTGCATAACCTAGTAACATACGCACAATAACCGCGCCGATATAAAGTGAAAAGAGCGTATCGATGAGAAGTACGCCTATTTGTTGTAATACGTTCAATGCTAAAACCTCTGTTTAAAGATCATATCTACTTACTTAATTCTTCTGAGCGTTTAAATGCTGCTAACAAAGCAGTATCAAATAACGCGATCAAACCACCCTTGTTTAATTCTTTCAAAGCGGCTTCTGTTGTGCCGCCTTTTGAGGTGACTTTTTGACGCAGTTCTGCGGGACTATCTGCGCTCTCTAGTGCCAGTTTAGCCGCGCCAAAGGCTGTCTGTAACACTAATTGTTGTGCGTCTTGTTGTGATAATCCAAGATTCTCAGCCGCATTTTGCATCGCTTCCATGACTAAGAAAAAATAAGCAGGACCACTGCCTGATACGGCTGTCACGGCATTTAGCTTTTCTTCTTTGTCAAACCAAATGGTACTGCCAACTGATCTTAAAATACTTTCGGCTAAATTACGTTGCTCTTCTGCAACCAATTCATTGGCATATAAACCTGTAATGCCTGCTTGTACCAAAGCGGGAGTATTCGGCATACAGCGCACGACAGGCACACCCAAATCACCACCTAACCAGTCCGATAAATTTGATTCTGTAATACCCGCCGCGATAGAAATAATTAAAGGTTGAGATTGTTGTACCGCATTTTGTAAAGGGTCACAAACCTGCTGCATTAACTGTGGTTTAACGGCTAAAATCACTGCATCGGCATTTTCAATGGCTTGTAGATTATCGCAATGCGTCATCACCTCGGGCCATGCACTTGTGATAACTTCTAGCTGGCTACTCATGGGGTCGGCAACACAAATGGAAAGTGAGGTTTCATCTTTTATTAATCCTGCAATCAGGCTTTGCGCCATATTGCCCGCCCCGATAAAGGTTATTTTTTTCATTTTATTGACTCTGTTATTTATCTATTTTTTATAAGGTGTCTCTTTCACCAAAAATGGCAGTACCAATTCTAACGATCGTAGCACCTTCTGTAATTGCTGCTTGCATATCGCCACTCATTCCCATAGAAAGCGTATCTAATATTATGCCTTGAGAGGCATTATCCCTATTTAATTTTTCTTGTAATTTTCGTACTGTCGCAAAGACTTCTCGTTGACGATCACTATTTGACTCTGCCTTAGGAATCACCATTAATCCGCGCAATCTAATATTAGTTAATTTAGCAATTTCTGCCACTAATATTGGCAACTCTTTCACTAACACACCCGATTTACTGTCTTCCTCACAGATATTCACTTGCAAACAAATCGATAATGGTGGGAGATGGGAAGGACGCTGATCATTTAAGCGTTTTGCTATTTTGAACCGATCGACGGTATGAACCCAATCTGCTGTTTGTGCAACCACACGGGTTTTATTTGACTGTAATGAACCGATAAAATGCCACTGTATATCTAAGTCAGTCAATGCCTCTGCTTTTTTAAGCATTTCTTGAACATAGTTTTCACCAAATATGCGTTGCCCGCAATGATAAGCCTCACGTATTGCACTAGCAGGATGTCGCTTACTAACCGCCAGTAATTGCACACTATTTTGCTTGCGTTGCGCATGACTTTCACTGTTTGAAATATCAACACCGACTGTCTGGAGCTTATCACATAGACTGCTCATGTATGTTACCCTATCAAAAATATAATAATAAAAACAACAAAGAAATATTGCTATGGATATTACCCAATTACTTGCTTTTTCGGTAAAAAATAACGCCTCCGATTTACATATTTCCGCAGGTCAGCCACCTATTATACGTGTCGATGGTGATATGCGTCGTGTAAATTTACCCGTGCTTGACCATAAAGCAGTGCATAGCATGGTGTATGACATCATGAATGACAAGCAACGTAAGTCTTATGAAGAACATTGGGAAACAGATTTCTCTTTTGAGATACCAGGTGTCGCACGTTTTCGTGTGAATGCCTTTAATCAAAACCGTGGAGCGGCCGCCGTATTTCGTACGATTCCCAGTAAAATATTATCGTTAGAAGACCTTAATGCGCCCTCTATTTTCAGGATGATTTCAGAAAAGCCGCGTGGTTTAGTGCTAGTGACAGGACCAACAGGGTCAGGAAAGTCAACCACACTGGCGGCCATGGTCGATTATAAAAACAAAACTGAATACGGTCACATTCTAACCATTGAAGACCCGATTGAATTTGTACATGAAAGCAAAAAATGCCTGATTAACCAGCGTGAAGTACATCGTGATACTCAGGGGTTTGATGAGGCGCTACGTTCTGCTTTGCGTGAAGATCCCGATACTATTTTAGTCGGTGAAATGCGTGACCTAGAAACCATCCGCCTTGCATTGAGTGCCGCAGAAACAGGTCATTTAGTTTTTGGTACATTGCATACAACGAGCGCACCAAAAACCATTGATAGAATCGTCGATGTATTTCCCGCAGCAGAAAAAGATATGGTTCGCTCGATGATTTCATCTTCCCTAGAGGCTGTTATCTCTCAAGCCTTGCTGAAAAAAACGGGCGGCGGTCGTGTCGCTGCGCATGAAATTATGTTAGGCACAGATGCCATTCGTAATATGATTAAAGAAAATAAACTAGCGCAAATGCGCTCTACTCTGCAAACCAGCTCAGGGGATGGGATGCAAACGATGGATCAAAGCCTGCAAAAATTAATAGCACAAGGTTTAGTTTCTCGTGAAGTAGCCTTAAAGAAAGCGGCGAATCCTGCCGTACTGTAAGTAAATACTATAAAAATAAAAAAAATAATACTATGGATAAAGATAGCGCAACGAGTTATGTCCACTCACTACTGGAGGGACTACTCAAAAAAGGCGGTTCAGATTTATTTATTACCGCAGGGGCAGCACCTTCGATTAAAGCCAGCGGACAAGTCAAACCGTTATCAAACCAAACCCTCTCTGAGGAACAATCTCGTTTTTTAGTGCGCTCTATTATGAATGACATGCAAGTGCGCGAGTTTGAAGAAAAAATGGAATGTAACTTCTCCATCAGTCTGCCTGGTAAAGCGCGTTTTCGTGTCAATGCATTCACCCAGCGTAGCTGTCTAGGCATGGTTCTGAGACATATTCCACAAGAAATCCCTAGCATTAAAGAGCTGAACTTACCGCCTGTGCTTGAAAATATCGCCATGACTCACCGTGGATTAATCATTATGGTCGGTGCGACCTCGTCAGGGAAATCAACAACCTTAGCGTCAATGATTGACTATCGTAATGAAAATTCTTATGGGCATATTATCACCATCGAAGACCCGATTGAGTTCACTCACGAGCATAAAAAATGCTTAGTGACTCAGCGCGAGGTAGGTCTGGATACCGCTAATTTTGGCATTGCATTAAAAAATACCTTACGCCAAGCACCTGATGTCATTTTATTAGGCGAAGTGCGTGACCGTGAAACAATGGAATATGCCATTGCCTATGCTGAAACAGGTCATCTCTGTTTAACCACCTTACATGCCAATAACGCCAATCAAGCCCTAGACCGTATTATCAACTTCTTCCCTGAAGAGCGACGTAGCCAACTGCTGATGGATCTTTCTTTAAACCTTAAAAGCATTGTGTCGCAACGTTTAGTTCGTCGAAAAAAGAAAAAAGGACGGCTTCCTGCTATCGAGATCTTGCTGAATACTCCGATGATGGCAGACCTTATTTTAAATGGCGATATTCAAGGCATGAAAGAACTCATATCAAAGTCTAATGAACTAGGAATGTGTACTTTCGACCAATCACTCTTCCGTTTAATTGACGCTGGTTTAATCGAAACTCAAGAAGGTATGCGTCATGCAGACTCTATGAATGAATTGCGTTTGCAGTTGAAACTTAATAGTCGCCATGCCAATAAAAATGACTTCTTTAAAGGCACCGAAGACATGTCAATAGAAGCACTGGATGACCTAGAGGCATAATATGAAAATTAAAAGTTATCTCAATGCAATGGTTAAATACAATGCTTCAGACTTGTATTTAACCACAGGAGCAAAAGCCTCGGTTAAAGTTCAAGGAGGCTTAAAACACATCACCAATAATAAAATGAGTCCAGGTATTATCGCGGCTCTGGCAAAAGATTTAATGACCGATGAAGAATGGCTAACGTTTAGAAAAACCAAAGAAATGAACAAAGGTATTTCGATACCTGAGGGGGGGCGTTTTCGTGTGAATGCCTATCATCAGCGCGGCGAAGTGTCTATGGTCATTCGGTATGTGCGATCAGAAATAATGAAGCCCGAAGCACTTGGTTTACCTGATGTTTTAAAAGCATTAGTGATGAAAAAAGAAGGTTTATTACTATTTGTTGGCTCAACAGGTGCTGGTAAATCCACCTCAATGGCATCTTTAATACAATACCGTAATGAACGCCATGCAGGGCATATGCTGACCATTGAAGACCCGATTGAATTTGTATTTCATCATGACAAATCAATTATAGGTCAACGCGAAGTGGGCTTTGATACACTCTCTTATGCTAGCGCAATGCGGGAAGCGATGCGGGAAGCCCCTGATGTTATTATGGTCGGGGAAATTCGCGATACAGAAACAGCAGAAGCGGTGATGGGCTTTGCCGACACAGGGCATCTAGTTATTACCACACTACATGCAACCAGTACCACACAAGCCTTAGAGCGTTTATTATACCTATTTCCTAAAGAGCACAAACAACGCGTATTAATGGATTTATCATTAAACTTGCGCGGTATTGTCGCCCAACGACTTATAAAAGGAACACGAGGACAATTAGTTTTAGCAACAGAAGTACTGGTCAACACGCCTTTTATCAGCGAAGTCATACGAAATGGTGAAACACAACAGCTAAAAGAATTGTTAGAAAAAGGAGCGGGGGATAGTATGTACTCTTTCGATCAATCACTGGTTTCATTGTATAAAAATGGCGATATATCAAAAGAAGAAGCAGCAGAAAATGCCACTTCAAGAAATAACTTAGAATGGCGCTTAAACTTTGATGAGAAAAAAGAGACCAATAGTCAGTTACTGGGAAATAAAAAAACAAGCTCATTTGCT
>CAZQTJ010000126.1:0-6047 GCA_964596035.1 uncultured Cocleimonas sp.
CTTTATTTTTTTCAACCTGATCCCAGGCAAATATTTTACCATTCATGGCGATATAAACATTATTCGACAGGCATTGAACCGCTGCAATGGCTGTTCCTAAATTAAATAAGGCATCTGATTTTTTGAAAGCATAAGGGATCATTGCACCTAATAGAACTACTGTTTTTCCGTTAAGGTCAGGCGCTAGGTGTTTAGCTGTCGATGTCATGGTGTCAGTGCCATGCGTTATAATGACTAATGATTCATCACAAGATTGACAGGCTTTTAAGATGACTTGCCTATCCGCCTCATCCATTTCTAAGCTATCTTTGAGCATGAGTGTTTCTAGCTGAATATCTGCCTTACAACGTGATTGCGCTAACATTTCGCCTATTTTAGTCTCGGTGAAAATCAACTCTCCATTTAGCTCATTATAATGTTTATCTATCGTGCCGCCTGTAACGAATAACCGAATAGCTGATTGCGTTGACATTATTTATTCCCCTTGGCTTTTGCAAATGCTGCGGCAAAAGCGTTGTTACTGGGCGCTGTATTTTGAGAACCTTGTGATTGCCTTTGCTGAGGTTTTTTTGTTCTTTTTATAAGCTGGTCTTGGCGAGATGCTGATGTTTTTTGTTCCACCTCGTCATCTAATCGCATCGTTAAAGCAATGCGTTTACGTGTTGCATCAACTTCCATCACTTTCACTTTGACAATATCTCCCGCCTTAACCACTTCATGCGGGTCTTTCACAAAACGATTGGCTAATGCCGAAATATGTACCAACCCATCTTGATGCACGCCGATATCAACAAAAGCCCCAAAATTGGTTACGTTGGTGACTGTGCCTTCTAAAATCATGCTTTCTTTAAGATCGGATATTTTTTCCACGCCCTCTTTAAAACTAGCTGTTTTGAAGGCAGGTCGTGGGTCACGACCAGGTTTATCTAACTCTCGAATGATGTCGATAACGGTCGGCAATCCAAATTTGTCATTGATATAGTCGGCAGGATTTAAGTTTTTTAATACACTGCTATTACCCAGTAAATCGCTTATATTTCCATCATTAGCTGCCACTATTTTTTTAACAACGGCATAAGACTCAGGATGTACCGCAGAGGCATCCAATGGATTTTCTCCTTTATGAATACGCAAAAAACCAGCGGCTTGTTCAAAGGCTTTTGCGCCTAAGCGAGGCACATCTTTCAGTTGTTTACGGCTAGTAAAACGCCCTTTTTCATTGCGTAAACTGACAATATTTTCTGCAATGGTTTGATTCAAGCCTGCAACACGGCGCAGTAAAGCGGCAGATGCGGTATTTACTTCTACACCAACACTATTTACACAGTCTTCTACCACCATATCGAGGTTTTTTGCTAATTGCACCTGATTAACGTCATGTTGATATTGTCCGACACCAATGGCTTTTGCTTCAATTTTGACTAATTCTGCCAACGGGTCTTGTAGACGACGCGCGATGGAAATAGCGCCGCGAATGGTGACATCTAAATCAGGAAATTCTTTTGCGGCAGCTTCAGATGCAGAATAAACCGATGCGCCTGCTTCACTCACCATGATTTTTTGTAATTTTAATTCAGGGTGACGTTTAATAAGGTCGGCACATAGTTTATCGGTTTCTCGTGAGGCTGTGCCGTTGCCGATGGCTAATAGCTCCACTTTATACTTTGCGGATAATTTGGCTAAAATATCAATGGACTGATCCCACTGATTACGTGGTGCGTGCGGATAAATTGCCGTTGAGTCTAAATATTGTCCCGTGCTATCGATCACCGCCAGCTTAACGCCTGTACGTAAACCTGGGTCTAGCCCTATGGTAGTGCGTTGTCCCGCAGGAGCTGCCAAGAGAAGGTCTTTGATATTTTTACCAAAAACTTGAATGGCTTCGATTTCTGCGCTTTGACGTAAACTGGTCAATAGCTCTGTTTCTAAACGTAGATGCAATTTTATTCGCCACGTCCAACGAATAACTTCCGCAAGCCATGCCTCGGCTGCTTGTCCTGTTTTAGTAAAATGAATATGCTGTGCGATAATCACTTCAGCGGGATGTAGCGTTTCTTCATCGTGGTCAATATCTAACTTTAATTGCAAGAATCCTTCGTTACGCCCCCGAAACATCGCCAATGCTCGATGTGAAGGTACTTTATTAAAGGCATCCTTGTTATCAAAGTAGTCACGATATTTAGCGCCCTCCAACTCCTTACCTTTAACTAGCTTGGAATGCAGCGAGCTTCTTTCTAACATATAAGCACGTAACTGTTCGGTTAAGTCGGCATCGTCTGCAAATCGCTCCATTAAGATGAATTTTGCACCATCTAGCACGCCTTTCACCTCAGAAAACGCGTCTTTGAAAACCTCGTCTTTATTAATATAGGACAATGCTTCCGCTTCAGGGTCAAGGCTAAGGTCTTTAAGCAAACTGTCAGCTAGTGGTTCGATACCTGCTTCTATTGCAATCTGCCCCTTGGTGCGACGTTTTTGTTTAAAAGGGCGATATAAATCTTCTAGTCGTGTTTTGGTTTCCGCCTTATTAATGGCGACACTAAGTTCAGCAGTCAACTTTCCTTGCTCATCAATAGACTTAATGATACTTGCGCGACGAATATCCAACTCTCTTAAATAAACAAGTCGCTCATGTAGCAATCTCAACTGAGTATCATCCAATCCTCCTGTCACTTCTTTACGATAACGAGAAATAAAAGGCACGGTCGCACCTTCATCAATTAATTGAATGGAGGCTGTCACTTGTTGTTCTTTAACATTTAGCTCATTTGCAATACGTTGAGAAATTGTATTCATAGGGTTATTTTTATCGCTATTAGTAAAGTGCCGTATCATCTCATTATCAATGGCAACATTCTAAAAAATAATAACAATAGGCTGATTAAAAATTTCTCTAAAAGAAAAACCTTAATTAAAAAATGGTTTTTAGAACCATCGAATAAATAAAATTAATCACCTCTTATTAAACTGCATAATATTTACTCATCGAATATAAGTATATGCTTAATAAGGGTTTATTAATATACAAGAAAAAATAGTGAGATAGAAGACCTATACAGTTATAGATAGATAAAACTAATCCCCTATAAATAATTTATTTTTATATGTACTGATAAATAATCTTATGCTAAATTCTACTTCATAAGTTCAATATATGTATTGAATTTGAAAAACTGATGATAGTAGATGTTTTTTAAAACACGCATCATTAATTGGCGAGTGCTGGGCAAGCACTTACAAACAAAGACATAAAATTCGGGGAAAATAGTTGTGGATAATTTTGTAATTGCCGCATGGTTAGGCGGCTTCTTAGTAGGATGGTTTATTGTTCTACATTTTATTATTTTGGGTAAAGGCGCAGGTTCTTCTACAGGTTATGCTTGCGCTGTAAATAAAATCGGCAAGAATATTATGGGGATGGGAAAATTAGATCCTCTAAAATTATTCTTTGTCATTGGATTACCTATCGGCGGTCTAGCACATGCTTTGTTTGTACAACAAAGTTTTACCATTTCATTTGATATGGGACTGTACGAAGCTGTTTTACCTGAAAATGACATGCTAAAAGCACTTGTTTTAACGTTTGGCGGTATGTTATTAGGCTTTGGCGCACGTTTAGCAGGGGGCTGCACAACGGGACACGTGCTTGCTGGAGGCGCTGTTTTAAATAAGGCAAGTTTATTAGCTGGCGTCATATTTTTTGCCAGCGCAACCGTTACAGCACAGTTGTTGTTTAGACTAGCCATTTAGGAAAAGAAAGATATTATTTGTTACTCCATACATGAAAGATGGAGAGCATCATTCGTTTTAGATCGGGGACACCAAACAGGGGGCATCATTATGGGCAATGATATAAGTAGTAGTATAGGAAGTGTTAAGCAACACTCAGGAGAAGCAAAAAAAGAAACCAGTAGGGCTGTACTTAAACTAGCATCAGTGATACTAGGTAGCATATTTGGTTTTTTATTAGTTAGTATTGGCGCAACAACATTTGATCTTCAAGCAAAAATGTTTTTATTCCAAGACTTCCAATTACCGATAGTATTAGGCATGGCGGTGTTTACAGGCGCAACAGGCATGTGGATGCTGGCACGTATGGAGGCTAAAACATTACTTTTGCAAGAGGAAATATCTCATGTCTCCACACGTATTACACCACCCCTTATCGTGGGCGCAACCGTGTTTGGTATAGGCTGGGCATTAACCGCTTCTTGTCCTGGAACGGCAATGGCAATGCTAGGCGAAGGAAAACTCACAGGAGTTCCTGTTGTGCTTGGTATATTAATTGGTACTTTACTGTTTGGGTTTTATAACAAACGCAGTAGCTAATTTTCTACACTTTCATTTTTTCAAAGGCACAAACGAACTTAATCGTTTGTGCCTTTTTTTATCCTTTTAGGAAACACCCAAACAATGCTCCTTAGGAAGAAAGACTCAATAACGTCCTATTTCTTAGTTGTTATAAATATTTTTTGTTAAGATGCGATAATTTCCCCTCTCTAACACCTGCGTTTCAGGAGTACGGTTACCCTAACCATGATTAAAATCAAAATTTCCTCTGTTCATCTTATTTTATTCGTTTCTGCCTTTATTATTTTGATCAATAACCGTGTATTTTTTAGTGAGGTGAGTAAGCGTTTAGATATTTATTCCCTACAAGGCGGTAGCTATGTTTTAACCTTTAGCTTAATGATGATAGCAGTGTTAGCGCTATTTTTTCTTATCGTAGGACAAAAATATCTCCTTAAAGCATTGCTTATTTTGTTTTTAATTGTTTCTTCGATAATGAGTTACTTCACTCAAGAATTAGGGGTTATCTTTGAAGTTGATATGATCAGAAATGTTGTTGAAACAATAAAAGACAACAATAAACAAGAAGCCTTAGAATTACTTTCGCCCCCCCTTCTCTGGCATGTCTTTTTACTAGGATTGCTTCCCTCCTTTTTTGTACTCATCACAAACATTCAATACAAAACAGCAAGCAAAGAAATACTCTCTCGCATTATTTATAGTGTTGGCGTTATTAGCGTTGTGCTTGCCATGTTTATGCTTAACTTTAAATACATGAGCTTTTTCTCGCGTGAAAATAGAGATTTACGCGTTTATGTCACCCCTGTATTTCCTGTTTTATCACTTTATAGTTATACCCACAATGAGCTAGCAAGCAAAGATATTGTATTTGAAGAACGAGGGACTGATGCCCAGCAGCGTAAACAGCATAAAAAACGAACGGTGGGTATTTTTATTGTGGGCGAAACCGCTAGAGCCGATCATTTCTCACTCAATGGCTATGCAAAAGAGACCAATCCTTTATTGAAAAAACAAACTGTTTATAACTTCTCAAATGTTTCATCTTGCGGAACCTCTACCGCTTTTTCTGTTCCTTGCATGTTTTCATTTTTAAAACGAGGAGATTACTCGCCGACAAAAGCGCGTAAAGAAAGTAATGTTCTCGATGTATTAACGACTGCTGGTATTAAAACGGTGTGGTTGGATAATAATTCGAGCTGTAAAAATGTCTGTGATCGTATCGAAACCATTAATTATAAAAACGCGCCACATCCTTTTATAGACTCGCCTTATTATGACCATAATGAGTATTACGATGCTGTCATCACCGATAAGTTAGATGAGTTTATCGACAAGACAAATAAAGATATTTTAATTGTGTTTCATAGTTTTGGTAGTCATGGACCAAGCTACTACAAACGCTATCCAAAAGAATTTGCTCAATTCAAACCTTATTGCAAAAAAAGCTCACCGCAAGAATGTAATAGTGAGGAGATTAAAAATGCCTACGATAATACTATTCTTTATACCGATTATGTTTTAAACCAAGTCATTGAACACCTAAAATCTAAAACAGATCAATATGAATCGTTTATGTTTTATGCCTCAGATCACGGCGAGTCTTTAGGAGAAAAAGGTGTTTATCTACACGGACTTCCTTATTGGTTAGCACCAAAGGCACAGACTCATATACCTTTAATTGCTTGGTTTTCAAAAGACTATGTGAAAAATCACCAATTAGACTTAAACACTTTACA
>CAZQTJ010000127.1:0-6033 GCA_964596035.1 uncultured Cocleimonas sp.
TTTTAATGTTAGCTGACTCCTAATCATAGCCAGATAATATTCAATAGGCTATTGTAATTTTATCCTGAATCCATGACTCCACTTCTAAAAACAAAAACCGTGGTTTTTAAAGATTTTCCTATGCTATGATTCCCTATTCATCCCCAACCTCAAAAAGTCTTATGAACGAACGCACAGCAACGGTACAACGCGATACTTTAGAAACTCAAATTACTATTAGCATTAATCTTGATGGTGCTGGTAAGGCACGTTTTAAAACGGGTCTCCCTTTTTTGGATCACATGCTTGAGCAAATTGCTCGACATGGCATGATCGACATGGAAATTGAGGCACATGGGGATTTAGAAATTGATGCCCACCATACCGTTGAAGATATTGGTATCACCTTGGGTCAAGCGTTTAACAAGGCGATCGGCGATAAAAAAGGTATTACCCGTTACGGTCATGCTTACGTACCTTTAGACGAAGCTTTGTCGCGCGTGGTGATTGATTTTTCGGGTCGTCCTGGCTTAGAAGATCATGTTGATTATCGTCGTAGCCATATTGGTACGTTCGATACCGATTTATTCCATGAGTTCTTCCAAGGCTTTACTAATAACGCTAAAGTGACCTTGCACCTCGACAATCTCCGTGGACGTAACGCTCATCATATTGCTGAAACTATCTTCAAAGCCTTCGGACGCGCATTGCGTATGGCTGTTGAAATGGATAGCCGTATGGGTAACAGCATCCCTTCTACAAAAGGCACGTTAAACCGCTAGGAACTATCACCAGTATGTCTTCAATCGCTATCATAAATTATAATATGGGTAACTTGCACTCGGTTAGCAAAGCCTTAGAACACGTTGCTCCTGAAGGTAGCAAAATTATACTCAGTGCCTCTGCGGACGAAATTCTTAACGCCGATCGTGTTGTTTTTCCTGGTCAAGGTGCGGCGCGTGATTGCATGAACGAGCTAGAAAAAGCAGGTCTTGTTGACGTGGTTCGTGAGGCGGCGAATAGCAAACCTTTTCTTGGCATCTGTATGGGAATGCAAGTCTTGCTAGAGCAGAGCGAAGAACATGATGGGGTAGATTGCATCGGCATGTATAAAGGCAATACACGCGCTTTTGCAGGACGCATTCCTGAAAAAGACGAACAAGGCGAACGTTTGAAAATCCCTCAGATGGGTTGGAACCGTATTAATCACACACAAGATCATCCTTTATGGCAAGGTATTGAAGACGGCTCACGCTTCTATTTTGTCCACAGCTACTTTGTTGATCCTGATGATAAAAATATGACGGCTGGCACAACCGAGTATGGACTAAAATATGCCTCGGCAATCGCTAAAGACAATGTTTTTGCGATTCAAGCGCATCCTGAGAAAAGCTCAGATGATGGCTTGCAACTACTAAAAAACTTCACCGAATGGGACGGAAATATATAAATGTTATTACTCCCCGCAATAGATTTAAAAGACGGACAATGTGTGCGTTTACGCCAAGGTAAAATGGAAGAGACCACCGTATTTTCAGACAGCCCTGTGGATACCGCAACTCGCTGGGTAGAGGCTGGCGCTAAACGCTTGCATTTAGTTGATCTTAACGGCGCATTTGATGGCAAACCTGTTAATAGTGATAGCGTACAAGCTATCGCCAAAAAATTCCCTGATTTACCGATTCAAATTGGTGGCGGTATTCGTGATGCTAAAACGGTACAAGCTTATTTGGATGCAGGGGTCACTTATTGCATTATCGGCACAAAAGCGGTAGAAGACCCTGATTTTGTTATTGATCTTTGCAAACAATTTCCTGAACATATTATCGTTGGTATTGACGCGAAAAATGGCATGGTAGCGACCGATGGCTGGGATAAAGTCTCCAGCGTATCCGCTATCGAGCTTGCACAAAAATTTGAACAGGCGGGTGTTGTCGCCATTGTGTATACCGATATTTCACGCGATGGCATGATGACAGGCGTTAATGTTGAAGCGACGGTTGAGCTAGCAAAAAGTATCTCCATTCCTGTGATTGCCTCAGGCGGTGTCACCAATATGGAGGATATTATCGCGCTATGCAAGGTTGAAGATGCAGGTATCAGCGGTACGATTCTTGGACGCTCAATCTACGAAGGTACGATTGACCTTGCCGAAGCACACAAATATGTAGATTCTTTAGGATAAAGGCAGTTTTATGGGTTTAGCAAAACGTATTATCCCCTGTTTAGATGTTGATAACGGACGGGTTGTCAAAGGCATAAATTTTGTCAATATTCGCGATGCGGGTGATCCTGTTGAAGTCGCCGAGCGTTACAACCGCGAAGGCGCTGATGAGATTACTTTTTTAGACATTACCGCAACCTCGGATAACCGCGAGACAATGGTGCATGTCGTCGAAAAGATCGCCTCTGAAGTCTTTATTCCTTTGACTGTGGGTGGTGGTATTCGCGAAGTTGCCGATGTTCGACGCATGTTAAATGCGGGCGCAGATAAGGTTGCTATCAACTCTGCGGCCGTCTTCAACCCAGAACTTATCAAAGAAGCCAGCAGCTATTTTGGCTCACAATGTATCGTGGTTGCGATTGATGCAAAAAAAGTCAGCGCCGAAGGCGAGCCAGACAAATGGGAGATATTTACCCACGGCGGACGTAAAGGCACAGGTATTGATGCCGTTGAATGGGCAATCAAAATGGAAGCTTATGGCGCAGGTGAATTGCTTGTCACCAGCATGGATCGTGATGGCACAAAGGTAGGGTTTAATATTCCACTGACTAAAGCCATCGTCGATGCGGTCAACATTCCCGTTATCGCTTCTGGCGGTGTCGGTGAGCTTCAACATTTGGCTGATGGTGTATTAAAAGCGGGGGCAGACGCCGTGTTAGCGGCAAGTATTTTTCACTTTGCAGAATATACCATTGGAGAAGCCAAACAGCATATGGCAGACCAAGGCATTGAAATGCGTATTTAATACCGCACATTAAGACATAACATCTTCATTAAATTATCATGATTATTATTTTTATTTATGACAACTAACGGTACACTTTCACAAGTCGCTGAGGTTTTAGAATCTCGTAAATCTGCGGAGCCTGATAGCTCTTATGTTGCCAAGCTGTATCATAAAGGCTTAGATCAAATATTAAAAAAAGTAGGTGAAGAAGCCACCGAAGTGGTCATGGCGGCAAAAGATGGTGAGAAAGACAAAATTGTCTATGAGGTAGCCGACCTATGGTTTCATACGATGGTATTACTTGCTCAACAGGACTTACACCCTGATGATGTTTTAAAAGAATTAGACCGACGCTTTGGTACGTCAGGCTTGGTCGAAAAAGCTAATCGCAACAAATAAATTGCTCATATAGAGCTTTAGGAGAATAACAATGACACTCGCATTTGGTATGCCAAGCACAGGATCACTTATTTTAATTTTGGTGATTGTACTCGTTTTATTTGGCACAAAACGCCTACGTAACGCAGGTGGTGATTTAGGTGGAGCGATTAAAAACTTCAAAAAATCAATCAAAGATGCTCAAGATGATAAACCGAATGAGCCTGAGAAAGTAGTCAATCAAGAAAAAGGCAATGTCATTGACGCTGAATCTAAAGTAAAAGACAAGGTTTAACCTTCCGCCCTCTTTTCTAGCAGGTAATTTTCATGTTTGATATTGGCATGACCGAAATGATGGTGATTGCAGTCATTGCATTGCTGGTCATAGGTCCTGAGCGTTTGCCCGAAGTTGCTTCAAAAGTGGGCGGCTGGATAGGCAAGGCTAAGGCTTTTGTTTCTTCAACAAAAGCAGATATTGAACGTGAATTTCAAGCCTCTGAGATGAAAAATATTCTCTCAGAGCAACAGCAAGAGATTGAAGAACTACGCAAAATGGTCAGTAGCACACAAGAAGAGCTGAAAAGCAGTGTGGATGACGCGAAAGATGTATTTGAAAACAAAATCCACAGTAGCGTTGATGATGTGCAAGCGTTAGATAATAAAGACGAGAACAAAACGACTCCGAAAAGCGAAGCTAAGAAAAATGACTGATAAAAAAAAGATCGGTAATAAAAAATCAGTAGAGTCTATCGATGAAGAGACAGGTTTTCTAGCTCACTTAATCGATTTACGCAATCACATGATGCGTATCGTTATTTCAATTGTTGTGGCTTTTCTATTTCTCGCTCCTTTTGCACAAGTATTATTTGACTGGCTGGCAGACCCACTTATCTCTCAAGGACAACAACTGATTATCACAGGCGTTGCCGCGCCTTTTTTAGTCCCCTATAAATTTGCCTTTCTCCTCGCCTTTCTTATCGCCCTACCCTATGTTTTTTATCAATTATGGGCGTTTGTTGCACCAGGGCTTTATAAACACGAGAAAAAATTAATTTTCCCACTACTTTCTTCTAGTGTCTTCCTATTTTATCTCGGCGTAGCCTTTGTTTATTACGCGCTATTACCGATGATGTTCACAGTATTACCGCTATTTGCACCCTCTAGCGCCACCTATTCTCCCGATATATCCAACTATCTCGACTTTGTGGTGATGATGTTCCTTGCCTTTGGTTTCGCCTTTGAAATGCCCATTGCCACCATCTTGCTTATTAGCACAGGAGTGACCAGCAGAGAAAAATTAGCCCAAAAACGCCCTTACGTTATCGTTGGCGCATTTATTATAGGTATGATATTAACCCCTCCCGATGTCATCTCTCAGATTATGTTAGCCGTACCCATGTGGCTATTATTCGAGCTTGGTTTAGTGCTTAGCACTTTCTTTAAAAAACAAATTAAAGAAGCGGGTAAATCTCGCGATGCAATGCACGAAGAGGAACGCTTAAAATCAGCTCACGCTATGGCCGCAGGTACAAGTGCCGCAGCCGTTGGAGCAACAGCTGATAGCCTATGGGAAGATGAAAATTACGAGTATGAAGAATACGAAGATGATGATGAGCACCAAGCTTTAACCGACGAAGAACTAGATGCTGAATTAGATCGCATTGAAGCAGAAGAAGCAGAATCTGAGAAGCAAGAAAGCAAGGAATCTCACCAAGAAACCGAGTCAGAGAAAGAAGTAAAGCCTAAGCCTAAAATAGTCAGTGATGACGATGATTTAGGGCCGTAAAAACGGCTTAAGCATGGCAAGGAATGGAAATTAAATAACTTCCATTCCTAAGGGACTTTAAAGAAATTAAGTTATTTAAACTCCCGCTCGGGTCACTTTCATACATCCACGACCATCATTACGCACGCGAACTTGAAACGATCTACCATTGAGAATCTTCTTCATATAAGGCGCTTTAGATGAGGTTAAACGCGTAATTCGATCACTTGAGTTCATAATAAAACGAACATCATTGACTCCCGACTGACAAAGACGTCTTGGCTCATTCGCACGAAATCCTCGGTCTACCCATGTACAACTACCTGCCGCAACACCTTCACCGCCAGCACGTCGCCCCGCTTTAAAATTGACGACTAAATTGTTACTTCCACTTCGATAATCAATCGACATGCCAGGCCCTGCCTTGCACATTAAAACATAACTACTACCTGCCGCCACTGCTGGTGTCGTTGTTGCCAGTGTCATAGAGGCTGCTACTGTAAGAACCGATGCTATCGCTAATAATGTTTTCATTGTAAATCTCCCTTTAATAATAAATGTTATTTTTAACTGAACAGCTCATCGTATTTTTTGCTGTTGACTTTTAAAGCGGAGAAATATTCTAAAGAAGCTCATTTTTTAAATATCTTTATAGAGATAGACTCTTCAACGAGTGACCTTTTAACCCCTCCTTCTCTTCATTTATAGCATCTCGGAAAGGAAGTTTATTTTCTGTGAATTATTCACAGAAGAAACTTTATCCAAAGTTTAGTCTATATTCACTCCAAGTAATGACAAGCACAGGAATTTACAGGCATAAAACGATCATTATCTTGGATGCCAGAAAGGACAATAATGATAGAAGTGAAAAAGTAATTTCAAAGCAAAGTTGCGTTGGGAGACATATACTCTGTTTATGAAATATTTAGCGCCCTCAGATAATTCTCAGGGTGCTTTTTT
>CAZQTJ010000128.1:0-6030 GCA_964596035.1 uncultured Cocleimonas sp.
TTAGAAAAACAACTGAGAGAAAATATTTTATTGATGTTAATAAAATATTTTTGAGGATTATATTGCTAAAGTAATATAAATGCTTCTACTTTGTCTATATAGAATAATATATAGACGCATTAGTAAATATTATGCTAGTAGTATTGTTTGTTATGTTGTTTTTCTATTAAATTCAGTTGCTTGAAATTAACAAGATGATAGAAATAATCTATACAAATGTTTTTTAATTTATTGCTAAGTAAAATCTATTTAAGAGCATAGGTCATTTTTTCTTTTTATGCTTAAAAGCCAATAAAAATAAAGCTCAAATGTTTGTTTTTTAGTCTAAATTAAGCGATTTCTAAGTTATTTTAGATTGCTATTCATGGGCAAGGTTGATATATCTTCCTTCCCCCAATATTTTTAGTAGATGTGTCCCCCATGAGTCAACAGCTTACAATTTCCATTGCCCAAATAAATCCTATCGTTGCTAACTTTCGACATAATACCCAGCTTATGCTTGATGCTATTCATCAAGCAAAAAAAGAGGGGGCAGATGTTGTTGTCTTTCCTGAGTTGGCTGTTACCGCTTACCCCCCCGAAGACTTATTGTTTCGTCCTGCTTTTTTAGCTCAGGTAGAGCGTGTGCTTGATGACCTTATCAAGGAAACTCAAGGAATTACCGCAATAGTGGGTGCGCCAATACTGAAAGATGGGCAACTGTTTAATATGGCCTGCGTATTACAAAATGGAAAGTGCATTGCAAAATATGCAAAGCAGCATTTACCCAATTACCGTGTTTTTGATGAAAAACGTTACTTTATAGCAGGGGAGCAGTCTGTCGTTGTCGAAATAGCAGGTCATCAGGTCGGTGTGTTGATCTGTGAAGATATTTGGATGCGTGAGCCTATTAGTTTACTCGCCAAGAAGAATGCCGAGGCTGTTATTGTGCTCAATGCCTCTCCCTTTCGTTTAAATAAAAGTAAAGAACGCCTGACGATGTTAGCAGAGCGCGCTAGCGATAATCATCTACCGATTGCCTATGTGAATGTAGTGGGGGGACAAGATGAGCTGGTGTTTGATGGCGAATCTTTATTGCTCGATCATCAAGGGCAATTACTTTTCCAAGCACCGACGTTTGAGGCGGGCATTTTCACACAAAAGCTTCCTTTATCCTCTATCGGATCGCCTTGTAAAGTACGTGTTGCTTCGGCTGAAGCGCGTATTTATCAAGCCTTGGTGCAGGGTGTTAAGGACTATGTTTTCAAAAATGGTTTTTCGGGGATTATGCTAGGTTTATCAGGTGGTATTGACTCTGCACTGACCTTGGCTATTGCGGTGGATGCTTTAGGTGCAGAAAATGTAGAAGCGGTGATGATGCCGTTTAAATACACCGCTGATATAAGTATTGAAGATGCCGCCAAGCAAGCAATAAAGTTGGGCGTAAAATACCGCGAGATTCCCATAGAGCCTATTTTTGATAGCTTTATGACAGCATTGACCACAGAGTTTGAAGGGCTTGAGCGTGATGTGACCGAAGAAAATATTCAAGCACGCTCGCGTGGTGTCTTGCTGATGGCAATGTCGAATAAATTAGGCAAGATGCTACTAGCAACAGGTAATAAAAGTGAGATGTCGGTAGGTTATGCCACACTTTATGGTGATATGGCAGGTGGCTTTGCGCCCTTGAAAGATGTCTTTAAAACCGTTGTTTATGATCTGTCGCGCTATCGCAATAGCCTTGGTGATGGCGAAGTTATTCCTGATCGTGTTATCACGCGTCCGCCATCCGCCGAGTTAGCACCTGATCAAAAAGATGAAGATTCCTTACCTCCTTACGATATTTTAGACGAAATATTGCGCCTCTTTATTGAAGAGTTTAAAAGTGTTGACGATATTGTGGCGCAAGGTTTTGACTTTGAAACCGTGCATAGAGTCGCTAACCTAGTGTTGTTGAGTGAACACAAGCGTCGCCAGTCCGCCCCAGGAGTACGTATCAGCAAACGTGCCTTTGGTAAAGATAGACGTTACCCCATTACATCCCACTATCGTTATCATCTCAGCGAAAAAACAAAATAATATGTCGCCACAACATCGGCAGTTAATTGTCATTAGCGGACAGTTTGAAGATTGTGTCGCTATTGCCAAAGAGCGAGTTAAAGAGTCACATCACCTGTGGTTAAGTGACGCTGCGATTGCAGGGCAGACGACATTAGCAATGAGCAAAGCGACCACTGTTTTAGGTCAAGAATATGATGTAGTAGTTTTCGATGCCTTTAATGAAAACCATCATGGCACTGCTTTTAATGCAAATGCGTTTGGCGCAGTCACAGGGACGATTATCGGTGGTGGTTATTTATTATTGCTAACGCCTAACTTTAAAGTATGGACAGATAAAAGCTATTTTCTACAACGCTTTACGGCGCTGTTGTCGCAATCATCAGCATTATTTTATGATAAAGAGCGCCAGCCCCCTGAGCTAAACCTTCCCATTACGAAGTTTCAGCCTGAGCCTTTGTTTCTTCAAGAACAGCAAAACGTGTTGACGCTTATGCAGGGTGTAATCGAAGGTCATCGTCGTCGTCCTTTAGTGCTAACGTCTGACCGAGGGCGTGGAAAATCCACCTTATTAGGTAAATTCGCGGCGCACTTATTACAGCAAGGGATGAAAAATATCATTGTCAGCGCTCCTAGTCGCAAGATAGCTGAGACACTATTCGAGTCTGCTCGTATCACTTTATTTCAGCAGGAGGGCGCAAGCTCTTGGACAGTCTTGGAGCAACTAAAAGGCTTGCAGTTTTTATCACCTGATGAGTTGCATCGACAAAATCCACAGGCAGATTTGGTTTTAATTGATGAGGCGGCAAGTATTCCACTCCCTTTGCTTGAACGCTTTATTAGGCAATATTCACGCTTGATTTTTGCAACAACCGAGCATGGCTATGAAGGGAGTGGTAGAGGGTTTGCACTGCGTTTTAATAAATTATTGGACAATGTTTGTCCGCAGTGGAAAAGAGCAACACTAACAACACCGTGCCGTTGGGCTAACGATGACCCTTTAGAAAATTTCACGTTTGATGCTTTATTGCTAAATACCGCATTAGCAGAAGTGGATAGTGGACTCGTGGAAAGTTCTCAGTTATATGATGTTGCTGTTATTACGCAAGACGATTTAATCGCCAATGAAGCAATATTGCGCGAGCTATTTGGCTTATTAGTTAGCGCACATTATCAAACGCGTCCTTCAGATCTAGTACGTTTACTGGATGATGAAAATTATCAGATTTTTATCCTGCGATCGAAACAGCAAATAATCGCCACCGCTTTGGTAGCTAAAGAAGGGGGTTTTAGTCAAGCATTGGCAGAGGATATTTATAACGGTAAGCGTCGCCCACAAGGACATCTAATTCCGCAAACACTAGCAACACATGCAGGCGTGAAAGATGCACCTTGTTATATTGGTGAGCGCATTATACGCATTGCCGTTCATCCTGCGCTACAGGGCAAGGGGCTTGGTAGCTATTTGTTGAGGGCAATCGTTAAAGCCTCTGAGAAGAAAAAAGAGGTCGATTATATTGCAACTAGCTTTGGCGCAACGTCAGCGTTATTGCCATTTTGGCGTAGGGCAGGGTTTCAAACAGTACATATAGGCATGAAGCGTGACGCGAGCAGTGGAACGCATTCTGTGGTGATGTTAAAACCTTTGAATCAGAAGTCAGCGTTACTCTATAAGACGGCACAAAAAAACTTTGCCGACTCGTTTGCCTTGTTATTAGCTGATCCATTGCGTGACCTTGAAACCTCTATTGTCGTTATTCTATTTACAAAATTATTCGGCAAAGAGGAGCAGGCTCGACTAGAATTAACAGGTGTTGAAAATCAGGCGCTATTGGGCTTTTATGATCAACGTCGCGCCTATGAAAGTAGTATCAGTGCCCTTTATAAATTGACCTTAAAACGACTTTCTCAAGGTGTTGATTTATCCCCCGAAGAATTACAGCTGATAGTAGGGAAAATTTTACAAAAGAAATCATGGCAACAGTTGGTAGAACGAAGTAGCGCAACAGGTAAAAAGCAGGTGATTAGCTTATTGCGGCGAGCAGTAAAAAAGCTCGCTTGTCGGCATTAGCTCGTCAAATAGACAGTTCATTCTTGTTTGCCTTTTCTCGCTGATTTATAAGTGATGTATTAAAAATAATACTACGGGCAGTTTTAGCATATGAGTGATGTCAGATTATCCATTTTAAAAATAATAGCCATGCTCTTGGTATTATTAGCCTTTGTTTTATTCATATCGTCTTTGTTTGAACCTGTTTTTATCACAGAGGATCACGTAATAAAAGGCTATTGGGTGTTAGCAATGGGTTGGATGGGCTTTGCTATTTTTCAATTTGCTTGGTATGCAAACTTATTGTCATTACTAGCAATCTTATTAATGACAAAGCGTGCAACGACTGCCTTTGTATTATCATTGTTGGCGTTGTTATTATCAGCAGAAAGCTTTTTGTTTGATGAAATACCTGTTGCCAGTGGTAATAAAAACGTTGCGATTATCGATAATGATATAGGATTATATTTATGGATAGGGGCGCATTGTGCGGTGCTTTATGCGGTGATTTTGATGCTGATTCGTAAAAAGATGATTGAGCACGGGAAGTTATCGCAACATCATTTTAAAAAAATAGAAATCACAAAGATAGAAACAGATATTTCATCGGTAAATAAAAAAGCCGAATAAATATCTATTCGGCTTTTTTTATTGCTTGCTAAAGTTGTCTAAATGTAGATTTAGAACTCGCCAGAAGCGCCGCGCTTCATAATTTCTAACATCACCTTTTTAACGTCTGTTGCTGCTTTTAGCAATTTAGGCGGCAATGTTTTACCGCCTGAAATCATCATGTCCATATCAAGCGCATACAACCAAAGCTTACCTTTTTTATCTTCAATCATAGAGATACGGCAAGGAAGATACGCAGCGAATGCATCACTATGGTCAACCATTGTCATGGCTGTAATCGGGTTGCAATATTGAAAGATTTTCAAAAAACGCTGTGGCTTACCTGTTTTGCTCTCCACCTCAGCAGATAGCGGTAATTTTCCGACAGCTTTGATACCTAACTCAATCGCAGCAGAATCCATTGCTTCTTCTGCATCTTCTTTGCTAACACCATCAGCTAAAGGGCGCTTCCAAACAGTTGCATCAGCAGAATTGCCTGTTTCTTTTAGCTTGGTCCACATATCACCGTAAACTTTACGAGCACCAGGGTCTAGCTCATTAAAAGCAGATAACTCGCCTTTAAACTTACTGTATGCGATGCCACCGCCTATTAAAGAAATAATTCCTATAATTGCTAATATATTCCATAAAATTTTCATGTCTTTCTCCGTAGCCCATTTATTCAAAAACAGTTAAATACAAATTGTATTGGTGTGCTTTTATTGCATTGAAATGGTCAATTTATTTATCCGTATCAATAGCTTTCATCAAACTAAAGCTTTTCACAAATGGACCCGCCATCTTTGGATTTTTAATCATAGCGCCGTAATCGCCTGTTTTAAATTTTAGTGCGCCTGATGCATAAGCCTTTCCCATACCTAGCATATCGCTACCCATTACACCGATGCCTTTATTAACCCACTTCATCCAATCTTTGCGACTAGCACGCATATCCCAATCAGGCGTTTCCCCATTGTAGTCGCCTGCACTGACACATTCGCCATTCTCTACAACAAAAACACCACAAGGGTCTTCGTCTTCTTTGAAACCACAGGTGATAACAGAGTTAAAGCCGATCTCTGCAAGTTTATCTTTGACTCCGGGCTCGTTATTCCATCCATCTTTAAGTGAATTCATCCATTCAGCTGAAAATAATTCTGACATTGTTTAATGTTCTCCATAGCGTTAAAAATTGGCTCTATTCTAGGGGATAAAGCGTTGTATTACTAGGAGGGGTGATATAATTGCAAGTGAGAAAATATAAAAGATAAGATGTGAAGTAACTTCTCATAATCAACTGGTAGGAGTGCAAGCTTTGACTTTGTCTGGTATTT
>CAZQTJ010000129.1:0-6023 GCA_964596035.1 uncultured Cocleimonas sp.
AGATAAAGGCAACAAGAAAGGCTAATAATTGATGGTTTTTTGTCATATTTTAAGACACTTCCTTGATAATCATGCGTGAAAAGCGAGAAGTTATTTCATGCTCGTTCCTAAACAAATCAAAAAAATGGATTTCTACTTTTACGTCACATAAAAAAAGACCATAGAAAGTTGATTTCTACAGTCTTTTTTATATCACTGATTCAGGTAATAACTAATCTGTGCGACTAGTAACCTCTAGTAGGTGATAGCCAAACTGAGTTTTTACAGGACCTTGCACTTCATTAATAGGTGCGCTGAATACAACTTTGTCAAATTCTGGAACCATTTGACCTGGACCAAAAGACCCTAAGTCACCACCTTGTGCGCTTGAAGGACAACTAGAGTTTGCCTTGGCGATGTCGGTAAATTTTTTTCCATCCATGATTTGTTGCTTTAGTTCGTTACATTTTTCTTCGCTATCGACTAATATGTGGCGAGCTGTTGCTTGTGCCATTATCTTTCTCCGTTATTTGGGGTATTGGGCTTTTAAATCTATGGGGTATTATCTGTTTATCAAGGACGGTTAATTACATAAATGCCCATAGCATTAAAGTGATGATGATGATAATAATAGCGGCTGTAATAAACTCTTGAATTGTCCAAGCATCTGTTTTGGGAGGCTCAGGTGGGGGGATAAGCTCTTCTCTAGCCAAATTAGCAGCATTGTCCCTCATTTTATTAATATGATCATAAATAGGCCATGATTCCATTCCTTTATATTCCGCCTCTCCACCACGCATATTAATCAAAGGAATTAATAAGTCTATATTTGCTCTCGCCACTAAAGCATTTTGCGTCCCTAAGCGTAAGTAAGTCTCATCCCATGCGTCAAGTTTCACTGTTCCCTTGTCTGTTACTTTAGCAAAAGCTGCCTTCATTTTATCATTTTCGGGCTTTATAACTCCCTTTTGAATATCCTCAACTAATTGATTGTGATCTTTGTTTTTTTTAACATTGCCACGATAAAGATCTTGCAACTGTGTAACACTTTTATCCAGTAAATTTCTGTTTCTTTTTAATGATGTCTGTAACTCACTTTCGCGCGCACCATGAGCGGGTTTTGTAATTCTTATTTTATATTCATGCCCTCGCAGGATTACATCAAGACCAGAAGCATGCACCAACACGGAATCATTGTCATTTTCTGCCGCAGCGATTATTTTAAGAGCTTCCGCATCTACGTTTTTACTCACTTTTTTATCTTCTTTTTTGCTTTCAGATTTTTTTTCTGGATCCTTTTTTTTAGGTCTTGTTAATTCAACAACACGAGCAAAGGGGTAAATAGCATATCGTAGGATGGGATTCATTATGGGCATTCCACAGCGGTGATTATTTCAGTTTTTAATTGGATGGCAGTCAGTTTGTTGTTCCACACACAGCCTGTATCTAAAGCAATGACATTTTCATCTTGATAAAAACCAAGATTCGACCAATGACCAAAAATAACTTTGAGGGGTAGCTGTTTTCTAGTAGGACAGTGGAACCAAGGGCTTAGTTTGCCGTGTTTATGCTTATTTTCAAAGGGATTTTTTTTAAAATTGAAATCAAGTGCGCCTTTAGGCTTAGTAAAGCGCATACGCACAAAACTATTTAGAATATAGCGATGCCGTTTATTACCTTGTAAGTCATTCTTCCATTTAGCAGGTTTATTACTATACATTTTTTTTAACCAACGCTTGGGGGTTTCGCCTTGTAGCGATGTTTGTATTTCCTTTGCATAGGCTATCGCCTCGGGCAAGCTCCATTGAGGAGAAATACCCGCATGGGACATGCAATAGCCAAGGTTTTCGTCTACATGCAAAAAGGGCTGATGGCGTAACCAATCGATAAGCTCTTCTCTATCGGGAGCCGATAAAATAGATTTTACAGTGGAGTGCGGTTTGAATAGGCCGTAATGGCTGGCAATGAGTGATATATCGTGATTACCAAGAACACTAATGGCGGCACTATCAAGGCTTTTAATAAACCGTAATACCTTTAATGATTTTTTTCCTCGACTGACAAGGTCACCTGCAAGCCACAAGGTATCTTTCTCGGGGGAAAACTGTAGTTTGTCGAGTAATCTTCTAAGAGAGTCATAACACCCTTGTACATCGCCTATTGCATATGTTGTCATGATAGTAGTCTACTATATTAGCGTTATTTAAAAAGTTTGAAGCTATCATTTGTGTTTATTAAGGTTGTGTACAGTTTTTATCAAGCAAAGTACGACACATAAATCAAATGATTTATCTATAAAACCGATAAAGTGTGTAAATTAAAAATAAGACAATTAGGTCAAAAATACACTGAAGTAATGGAGAATTGATTCTACAATGGCTCTCGCTATCCCAACATTCACTGTGGCAACAGATAATAATATTGCCACACAGTTTAATGATTATTTAAACCGCATATTACCCAATACTTATAAGGTGATTCAGCGTTTATCAGTCGATTTTTTGCCCGCAGGTACTTTGTTTCGTGTGCAAAAAGATACCAGTAACTTATTTTTCTTTATATGCAACGATGACTCGTTTACATTAGAAGAGTCTCAGTTTAGTACAAAAAAAGTTTTAAGCAATAAATCAGATGAATTACAAAAAATACTGCGTTTTCAACGCTCTTTACTCCCCGAAAAATTACGCAATCACGCCGATTTACTGACACCATTTATTGTGGTTTTTCCCAGGAGTATCAATACAGACACTCATTTAAAGTCACAAGGTATCCATATCGTCGGACGTGACCTAATTGAATCAGAGCAACTTGCAGTATTAGTGGAGAAATATATTGGTTCTCCACTCTCAAATTATGCCCTTGATTATATGCGCAGCCGCTTCAGCCCAGAGTCTGTTATCTTAAAAAATCAGTCATTACATATTGTCGATCCATCTCACTCAGCTCAAATAGAAAACTATTTGCTCAGTAGCGAGCAAGAATATGCGCTTAAACAAGACCTAACATTAGGAAACAAACAGAATTCGCCTACTCACCGTTATAACTTACGCCTTATTCATGGGGCAGCAGGTAGCGGGAAATCATTGGTATTACTATTAAGAGCAAAGCTATTAGGCAAGCTTTATCCTGATAAAAAAATTCTGGTACTGACGCATAATAAGGCGATTAATCACTATTTAAAATCACGGTATAAAAATTTATTTAGTAAAAACAACAACAGTGAATGCCATCCTTTTATGGAATGGTGCTTACGTCAATGGAAAGGTACACGCCGTTTCGTCTTTGACGATGAAGTAAGCGATGTGGTAGTGCAAATGCTGATGCGCCACTTAGCGGATACTATTTTTACAAAAAACCTACTGCTACGAGAAATTAACTTTATTAAAGATCGTCTTATTTTCACTGAAAAAGACTATTTACAAGCTAACCGCTCAGGGCAAAGCTATTCGTTAGATAACGATATGCGTATGCGCGTGTGGAGAGCTGTTTTTGACTTTGATGCAGAACTTGCCTCACGACATATTATGTTATGGGCAGATTTACCACGTTTACTTTGGCAAGATATTATTGATCATAAAATTCTTCTCGAAACTTATGACCATATATTGGTCGATGAAGCCCAGTATTTTGCCCCAATCTGGTTTGAGCTAATCAAAAAAGCGCTTAAACCATCAGAAGGGCAGTTATTTATGGTGGCTGACCCCGACCAAGGTTTTTTAAACCGCCGTTTAAACTGGAAGGAAACAGGCATTGATTTACGTGACCGTACCTTTCGTTTACAACGCAGTTATCGCTCTAATCCGCTTATATTAAAAGTGGCAGATGAGTTTCGTTTTAATCGCATTCCCGATGAAATGGCACTGACCTTGCCAGCCCAGCCATGTGGGAAGCATCCAAGCTCCCGCTGCAAAGCGCCAACCTTATTGCATTTTCATACGAAAAAGGATGAACAAAACCGTTTGTTTAGTGAGATAAATAAACTATTACAAAAAGGTGTGCCAGCAAAAAATATATTAATACTTGATGCAGAAAGCTTCAGTGTTAGACCACTATTACAGTCCATGAAAAAAACATTAGGTCAGGCAGCCTGCTTATTAACAGATCCTTACTGGGATGAAGAGGCAATACGTGTGTGTGAGCTTAGCGCGGCAACAGGTATTGAAAGCCCTATTGTTTTTATTACAGGTTTGCAGGCATTATTCACTAAAGAAAATAATGCGAACTTAGGGGATCGAGAACGTCACTCATTAATCATAGAAAATACACAAAAACTCTATATGGGAATGACAAGAGCAAGTGAAAAATTAGTCTTACTAATGACATCCGATACCATTCCTGAGTCTCTTAAAATCACAGGCATGGAAATACCGACCAGCTTTACCGAAAAATTAGCTTCTGTATGTCATTTACACGTATGAACTAATAATCATCCGCACCACCCTATAACATTCGTACCTCAGTGCCAATCGACAAAAATTTCCTTTTTGAGGAAGTGATGCTTTAGCTTCGCCTCGTCTCCCGATGTCGTTAGACGAGGCGAGTAGAAAGGTTGACGGAATTAAGATAATCACAGCTTTCACTGCTCCTATAGATTATGAGAAGTTACCGTGATACTGAATACATTGTTGATTTTCTTACTAAATATATTATTCAAAATCGTTGGATTAATGCTGGGTGGGTTACGTGTTACTGCTGATGAGGAAGCACAGGGGCTTGATATAGTTGATCATGAAGAACGTGGTTACGACTTGTAAATTACGTAAAGCATCACTATTTCTTGATCCAATAAAAAAGGCGAAACCCGAAAGTTTCGCCTTTTTTATGTCCTAAACCAATAAAGGATTAGGCTAACAGTGCTTTCACACTAGAAGTATCGTGTTAGCTAATTATAGCCCTACGATATTCTCTGCTTGAGGACCTTTTTGACCCTGTGTAACAGTGAACTCAACACGTTGACCTTCTTGTAAAGTTTTGAAGCCTTCGCCAGTGATTGCGCTGAAATGAGCGAAAACATCTGGTCCAGATTCTTGCTCGATAAAGCCAAAACCTTTTGCTTCGTTGAACCACTTAACAGTTCCAGTAGTAGTAGACATAGTAATATCCTATTTTTTCAATTGTAATGATTGCCTCTTTAACAAGGCGGAAATGCTGAAATGTGTTGCTATTAATTATGAAGAACAGGACGAGGAACTAAGATGGAACATCGAAATGGTGTTGCATAAATATCAGACGTACTTTCAAGCTAAGAGAATTATATAGAGGCATTTAGTAAATAGTCAATGTTATTTCTGCCGATTAAGCTATCACTCGTCCGATTTGCTTAATTAATAATCTATATTGATGGTTTTAGCACTTTGCATAGAAAATAAGCCCAGATTTTCTGAAAATAATGGATTTATTTTAGCGCTATTATCCCGCCAAAAAACTACCAGCACCTTTAATACGCATCATTAACATATCATCAAAACCTTCAACAACGGAATGAGTGACGGTTTCACGAGCAAGTAATTTATCCGACCATGCCTGTAACTTTGGTTTTCCATCTAATAAATCTAAAGCAAAATGCTTTTTCAAAAAAGCTAAGCGTACAAATAAAGGGGCGACTGATATATCCATCATTGAAAAATTATCACCATTAAACCAAGGGGCTTGAATTTTGATTTTCTCCAAAGTATCTAACTGCTTATTAGCCTCAAGAATGACTTCCGCACCGGCCTCTTTGGTTTTGCTCATCATTATCTTAAAAAATGCCATGTACAAAGGCGAGGTAAACTCCATCCACGCTCTATTTTGCGCTTTTTCCAGTGGGTCACTAGGATGTAATGAAGGTGGATTCACCTCATCAAGATATTCATTAATGATAGCAGACTCAAACAGCACTTTTCCTGCCACTTCTAACACGGGTACTTTACCTGTGGGTGACAAGGTTAAAAACCAATCTGGTGGCTCGCTTAAGTCAATATAAGCAATATCGAAGTCAATCTTTTTTTCTTTTAGTAAAATCACACTGCGTTGTACAAACGGACAAATTTTGAAACTAATTA
>CAZQTJ010000130.1:0-6016 GCA_964596035.1 uncultured Cocleimonas sp.
ACATTAGAGGTTCTCAATGAATTCACTGGGTCGCATTTTCTTTGGATTATCCATACTATTTGCTTTAACCGTAGTAGCATTAACATTTTTTGTCGCAACCTTTGATGCTAACCGCTACAAAACACAAATTAGCCAGTTAGTTAAAAAAAATACAGGGCGTGATTTGCAACTGAATGGAGAGATTAGCCTCTCTGTTTATCCTAATATTGCTTTAAACTTAGGGTCAGCCAGTCTCAGTAATGCAACAGGGTTCGGTAGCACCCCCTTTGCACAAGTTAAGTCCGCCAAGGTAGGCGTAAAATTAATACCTTTATTGAAAAAAACGCTGGTGCTTGAAAAGGTTTATCTTGATGGCTTACAACTAGATTTACACATAAAGGCTGATGGCAGTAATAATTGGGACTCACTCAGCTCTAGTCATAAACCCAAAAAGAAAAATCAACTCAGTGAAGACTTATTAAAAAACTTGTCTATTGCAGGCGCAGAGTTAAGCAATGCCAATATTCATTGGCGAGATGATGTCGCCAAACAAGATATTCAAATATCATCCTTAAATTTAAGCACGGGACTTTTTCGCTCAGGTAAGCCCATTGACATCTCCCTAGATGGAAACTTAATACAACAGTATCCCGCTTTAAGTGCTGTAGCAAACTTATCGACAACGCTTACGCTATCTAAAAATAATACTCACTTTAACCTTGCTAACACCAAGTTAAAGGCAACAGCTTCTGGACTTCCCGTTTCTAAATTGGTGCTATCAGGCAATATTGATGGAACAACTAAATTAATTAATATCGCTGATTTGAAATTACAGATTGTTGGCGATAAAAGTCTCTTAGCCAAAGGACAGTTACAAGCAAACCTCGCAGGTAAAACCAACATTAATCTTGAGCAACAACGGTTTCAAATAGCAGGTATGAGTCTACAAGCGACGGTGACAGGCTTGCCTCATACTGGAGCCAATGTAAAAACCAATATAACAGGCAGTACCACGCTAAATTTAAAAACTAAACAGCTACATATCTCAGCCATGCAGTTAAATGCAGAGTCACAGAAAGCCATTGCCAGCAATAGTAATGCGACAACAAAAATAAGTGGCGATACTTTTTTCGACCTAGATAAACAGCTACTTAAAATCAAAGCCATGAAACTGAATGCCAATGCCGCTAGAGTGATTGACAATAGCGCGAATGCAACAGTCGATATTGAAGGTGACTTACAAGCGAATCTAAAGGATTTATTAATTGATATAGCGACAATGAACCTAAGCACTAAACTCACCAACTCCCCTAAAACGGGAGATATTGGCGCAAAAGTGAGGGGTAATTTACACGCTAATATGAATGATTTATCCGTTGATATTGGTGCGATGAACTTACTTGCCGAAGCAAAAAACTATCCTCAAGTTGGCAAGCTGAAAACCAGTATGACGGGTCAATTAAATGCCAAGCTGGAGCAACAGCAATTTAATTTAAACAACGGTAAAATTAATGCCTCACTTCAAGGAGCGGCGCTTTCAGGTGGTAACTTATCCGCACAGCTAAGTAGTAAAAATCTACAGGCTAATGTGAAAAATCAGCAGTTTAAAGTCACTGCCATGAAGCTAAATGCCAATATTAATGGCGGTATTATTCCAGGCGGTAAGTTACAGCACAGTAGTCAGGGTAATATTGATGTCAATTTAAGTCACAATAAAGGGACGGCTCAGTTAAATCATATTGTCGTCAATATGGCAGGAGCAAAGCTCACAGGTAGTGCCAAATTAACCCAATTATCCCCTCATGCCAGCGTGACAGGCACATTCAAAACGAATCAATTTAATTTAAAACGACTTCTCACCACCTTAGGTATTAAATTGGCTGCTACCAGCAAGGCGGATGTCTTTGGTAAAACCCAAGCGAGTTTCAAGCTTACTGCAACGCCCAATAGTGCCAACATTCGTGGTTTAAACCTCAGTTTAGATCAATCAAAAATAACAGGTGACTTGGCCGTTAATAATTTCAAAGCACCTATTGTTACAAGCAAGTTAAAAATAAACCGCTTAGTAGTCGATGATTATTTAGCCCCTGTTGACCCTAAAATAGCGAAAAAAACAAATCCTAATGATAAATTACTGCCTGTCAAACTTCTCAAAACACTGCATTTAGACGGCACGATTGACGTTGGAAAATTACGCTACGACAAGATTGATCTTGCACAAGTACACGCCAATATAAAAGCAAACAAGGGAATTATTGACCTGAAACCATTACGGTTTAAAGCGTTTAAAGGCGCATATAACGGCAACTTAAATCTAAACGTCACTGCTAATACCCCTGTTATTCACATGAACCACACTGTTCAACAAGTCCGCTCTGAAAGTATCTTGATGCAATTCTTTCAAGACCGCTATGTGTCAGGCGGTATTTACTTAAACACCCGTTTAACCACCCGTGGCAACACCATCGCAACACTTAAACAAAACCTAAATGGCAAAGCCGATATTGAATTTCGTAAAGGCACAATTCGTGACTCTAACTTAGCCAAAAAAGTTGCTCTCGCCATTGATCTTTTTGAGAAAAAGAAAACCAATGCGAAGGGTGAAAAAGTGGTTACATTTACCAAGCTAGGTGGCGACTGGGAAGTAAATAAAGGGGTCTTTAGTACCAACAATATCCAACTGCTTGCGCCTCATTTTTTAATTAACGGCACAGGCAATATCAATATTGTTAAAAATGCACTCGATTTAAAGTTACGCCTACGCTCAAAAAACAAAGACACTAAATATTTTGCCCCACTCCATATACACGGCCCTTTTGATCATCTTAAATACGAGATAGAACTCGATGTATTAGCAAAATCCTTACTCAAGGGCGATTTAGATAAGAAAAAGGCCGAGCTGAAGAAAAAACTACTCGACGCAAAAGCCAAAGCCATCCAACAACTTGAAGCACGCAAACAAGCCGAACTACAAAAACTTCAGGCAAAAAAAGAACAAGCGCAACAACGTCTCAAAGCAGAACAAGATAAGTTAAGACAGCGTTTAAAAAATGAAGAAGCTAAAGCCAAGCAGTTATTACAAGACAGGTTAAAAGCAGAGCAAGATAAATTACAACAAAAGCTTAAAGATACATTAGGCGACAAAGCCAAAGAAGCCTCCGAAAATGTCACAGAAGATATTAAAAAGAAGCTTGAAGATGACGTTAAAAATAAACTAAAAGATGCATTTGGTGGTTTGTTTTAAAGTACGTAGCCCCTTTGTCGAGTCATTATATGCATAGGATATAATGGTGAAATATAATCTAAACCTTTACCTGTAAAAAGAGGCAGTAATGGATAGATTATTAGTAATTGAAAAAATAGCGAGTGTATTATTTTTCATTGTTTTCATGGGGCTAGCTTATAGTGCGATCATTGAACAAGATATTTTGTTAGGCTCACCAAAATCACCAACGGTTACTCATGTGACAGGAACGGATGCGGTGCTGACAGGATATGGTTTTTTAGTCGTCGCTTTTAGTGCGATTGGCTATTTATTAAAATATAGCCGTTATATTCGCCTGTATATTCTCATCGCTTTTGTCGCTTGGGTCGCTATTGTTATTGCTTTCTGGCCTTTTTATACAGCAATCGAATGACCAAAAAGGCACGTTAAGGTTCGTTAGCTATTTAATTCTGAGTCCTAAGAACAGCTTGCAACCATCGACTAATATCCACAATTTCTTCCGCACATAATGAATGTTCCATAGGATAGCTATGATCTTCAAGCTCAAAACCAGCTGCTTTTAGCTCTGGTACATAGGTTTGCCAGCTTAATAAAGGAATCACAGGATCATTTATGCCGTGTGCTGCAAAAATAGGGGTATTACGTTGCTTGTCATCCACTTGAGATAAGGTCGATTCGGCAAACGGAAAATAAGTCGATAATGCCATGATGCCCGCTAATGGCTGAGGATAGCGCAAGCCCGTTTGTAGCGCGATAACCCCACCTTGAGAGAAGCCTGCCAATGCAATATTCTCAGCTAGAATGCCCTTTTTTATCTCCGCATCTATCAATGCCGAAATCCAAGAAACCGTTGTTAAAACATCCGCTTCATTGGCTGTTTTGCCACGATCGAGTGATAATAAATCGTACCACGCAGGCATTTCCATGCCGTTATTTAAAGTAACAGGACGCACAGGCGCATGAGGAAATATAAAGCGAATACCTGACGCTTTAGGTAAACGCAGTTCGGGAATAAGCGGTACAAAATCATGCCCATCTGCACCTAAGCCATGCAACCAAATAACACTTTTATTGACTGTTGGCGATGTTTCTACAATTTCAGCATCTAATTTCATGGTGTCGCCTACTCTGGCAATAATGCTTCATTCGCAAATAAAGATTGGATGGTTTCGCGCTCACGGATGACATGCACGTTATCACCATCAACAAGCACTTCGACCGCACGAGGTCGTGTATTGTAATTTGACGACATCGTAAAACCATAAGCCCCTGCCGATCGAATCGCTAATAAGTCATTTTGTTGCACATCTAAAGCACGACTTTTCCCTAAAAAATCCCCCGTTTCACAAATAGGACCAACCACATCGTATTCTTGAGGCTCCGCATTTTCATCTTTATTAACAGGGATGATTTTTTGCCATGCTTGGTACAGTGCAGGGCGAATTAAATCATTCATTGCGGTATCGACAATCGCAAAATTCTTTTCATCGCTGTGCTTAAGATACTCCACCTGTGTCACTAAAATTGCACTATTCGCGGCAATAGCTCTACCTGGCTCAATCAACACCTCATAGTTTTTTAATTTCTCATTAGTGAACAGTGCTTTAGTATAATCAGAAGGCAATGGTGGCGTTTCATCGTCATAGCACACCCCCAAGCCACCACCTAAATCAAGATGCTGGATACTAATACCTTTTTCTGCGAGCCTTTCAGCAAGATGGATGACACGCTCTAAAGCATCCATAAAAGGTGCTAATTCTGTTAATTGTGAGCCGATATGACAATCAATACCCTCCACTTTAATGTTAGACAGGGCATCCGCACGCTCGTAAACCGCCTCTACCTTGTTAATATCAATACCAAATTTATTCTCTTTTAAACCTGTTGATATATAAGGGTGAGTTTGTGCATCAACATCGGGATTAACGCGAATAGAGATAGTTGCGACTTTGCCCATACCCTCTGCCACCTCATTAAGACGCTCCAACTCCGCTTCGGACTCAATATTAAAACAACGAATACCAACCTCTAAAGCACGTTGCATTTCATCGCTGCGTTTACCAACTCCTGAAAAAACAACCTTTTTAGGATCGCCACCTGCGGCTAAAACGCGCTCCAACTCCCCCTTAGAAACAATATCAAAACCCGAGCCCATACGAGCAAACAGATTAAGAATCGCAATATTTGAACACGCTTTAACGGAATAGCAAATTAAGTGTTTATGCTCACCAAAAGCATCATTAAACGCATTCCAATGACGCTCCAATGTTTTGCGCGAGTAGATATAACAAGGCGTACCATGCTGTTTAGCAATATCAGCCACCGCAACGTCTTCAGCAAACAATTGATTATTTTTATATTCAAAGTAATCCATAGAAATTAGTCCTTAGTGATGATATTTGATTTTGCAGGACTATCAGGGATATATAAATCGCCTTTTGTTCCACAGCCACTCAATAAAGTAAAGATAAACAGGCAGACCACCATAATGAAAAATAAAGTATTTGCCCAGCAAACCCGTTTTAGACAGGCAATAAAAGGGAATTTCATGTTTTATCTCACTTAAAAATTTAAAACAGGCAGTATAAAACGCATGGTTAAAAATTTCCGCTTGTTTTTGGCAATAGGCTCTTTGTCTATGATTTTTACAATACATAGTAAGGTGGGCGGTAGTGGGTTGAGTTAGGGGTCGATGTGATTTGAATTGTTAGGCTTCTTGGAAATATTTCATTCCATAGAGAAATATTATAATTATTTTTAATCAGAGCTATCGAAAACTTTCATGTAAAAATACTCAATTTATCGGGAAAA
>CAZQTJ010000131.1:0-2794 GCA_964596035.1 uncultured Cocleimonas sp.
GGGATAAAAAAGCAAGTTAGAATCGGGAAGTTATTTCATGCTCGTTCCTTAGCTCATAAACAAACCTAAAAAAGTTACATGATTTAAACTATAATGAAGATCTTCTTAAAGAGTAAAAAATATATTTATAACATCATATTTTATCTTTGTACTATGTATCTGGCATTATTGAACTTTTTGTTCTAAGTCACTACAATGCTATCCCTTAGATTTTGTTTTGTTTACCTAAAAATAAATAACTAAAAATTTATGAAGTGCTAGAGATCTTAAACCTGAATCTGTGACTTCAATGCGAATAACAGGGCTTAAGATATTGGTTTAGCACGAGATTTTAAAAATCTTAGCTTCACCTTTAGGAACTCCTTTATATTAGGATTTTTGCGAATGGATTTAAATTACTTAGATATTGGTATTATCGTTGTTATCCTACTTACCGCTCTCGTTGGTATGGTACAAGGCTTTGTTTGGATGACTATTTTTTTAGTGACTTGGATAGCCGCTGTATTTTTATCTGTCACCTATTCTGCCGACCTTGCAAAAGCCCTCCCTTTTGATTTATCCAATGACCTCATTCAAACAGGAATCTCCGCCTTATTAATTTTTCTCGGCGTCCTACTTGCTGGTGCTCTTATCAACTTTCTTTTTGGAAAAGCGATTAAAGCTATCGGTATTGGCGCTATTGACCGTATATTCGGCACAGGTCTTGGTATTGCACTTGGCACACTGATATTATCTCTACTAACTATGTTGGCAGGAATGACACCTTTACCAGACCAAGAGCTTTGGAAAACATCTAGTCTCATACCAAAACTAGAAGAATCTGCTGATTGGATTAAATCATTTGTTCCACCTGAATTTGATGAGTATTTGCAACTACCTGCAGAGTCAAAAGCAATCGTTACGCCAAGTAACGCACAAAAGTAGCCCAAATTTTAATAAGTTAGACCTTTTTCTTTAGCACAACTCAATAATGAGCAATTAATTCATGTGTGGAATTATCGGTATTGTTAGTCAAGAGCCTGTCAATCAAGCAATTTTTGATGGTTTATCTGTATTACAACATAGGGGACAAGATGCCGCAGGCATTGTTACCAGTGATGGCAAACGACTCTATAGCCGTCGAAATAATGGCTTAGTGAGTAGCGTTTTTTATTCAAAGCATATGCGAATGTTACAAGGGAATATGGGCATAGGTCATGTTCGGTATCCTACCGCAGGGTCTTCATCTGCATCTGAAGCACAACCTTTTTATGTCAATTCTCCTTATGGCATAACCATGGCACACAATGGCAACCTTACCAACGATGCAGAACTAAAAAAAGAGATGTTCCGCCAAGATCGTCGCCATATCAATACTGATTCTGACTCGGAAATTCTGCTTAATATTTTTGCCCAAGAATTACAAAAACAAGATATCCACCGCGTTAGTCCCGATGATATTTTTAAAGCCGTCAGTGGCGTACATAAGCGTTGTCTAGGTGCTTATGCCATTACCGCCATGATAACTCGTGATGGCTTAGTCGGCTTTCGTGATCCTAATGGTATACGCCCATTAGTTTTTGGTAAACGTGACACAGCAAGTGGTACTAGTTATATGCTTGCTTCTGAAAGTGTTGCTCTAGTTACCCAAGGCTATGAAATAGTTAGAGACATACAACCTGGGGAAGCTATTTACATTACATTGGATGGGCAAGTTTTTACCAAGCAATGTGCCAAAAATCCAAAACATAATAGCTGTATTTTTGAGTATGTTTATTTTGCACGCCCTGACTCTATTATTGATGATGTATTTGTGCATAAAGCCCGTATGCGAATGGGGCACAAGCTTGCTGAAAAAATTAACAACGAATGGTCTGATCATGATATTGACGTTGTTATCCCTATCCCTGATACCAGTCGAACATCCGCATTAGAAATGGCAATGACACTCGGTATTCCTTATCGTGAAGGTTTTATTAAAAACCGTTATATCGCGCGCACTTTTATTATGCCAGGGCAGTCACAGCGTAAAAAATCTGTGCGACAAAAGCTCAATCCTATTGGTCTTGAATTTAAAGATAAAAACGTCATGCTCGTCGATGACTCTATTGTTAGGGGAACTACTTCCAAAGAAATTGTTCAGATGGTAAGAGACTCTGGTGCTAAAAAGGTTTACTTTGCCTCAGCATCACCTGCGATTAGGTACCCAAATATCTATGGTATTGATATGCCTGCTGCTAGTGAATTAATTGCACATGACAGCACAGAAGAAGAGGTTGCCCAAGCGATTGGAGCAGATAAACTCATCTATCAAGACTTAGATGACCTCATAGATGCGGTAAAAGAAGGCAATCCAAACTTAACTGAGTTTGACTGCTCCGTCTTTACGGGTGAATACATCACTGGTGAAACAGAAGAATATTTTAATAAACTAAGAGAACGACGCAGTGATGCCGCAAAAAATAAAACAAACTCTGAGATGGCTCCTATTGACCTCTCTAGTAGTGATTAGCTCAAATACTATACTCAATGCTGAACCTCAGCCATTGCCTAACAAAGCTGCTTTTGCACCTGTTATGGATGACTTAGCTCAGAGGTTTTCTCATTATTCATCTGAAAATGTCATTCTTATTGTTGCTAAAGAGCAAGCACTCTACTTACTCCATAAGGGTATACCTGTTGAAAAGCATACTATCTCTACGTCTGAGTTTGGTATAGGTAACCGTGCTGGTAGCAATAAAACACCTGCTGGTGTGCATATTGTCACACAAAAATATGGCGCTAAAGCCAAACTAGGCACTATCTTTAAAGCGCG
>CAZQTJ010000131.1:2894-5992 GCA_964596035.1 uncultured Cocleimonas sp.
ATGCTATTTAGTCAGTTACAAAGGCTAAGCGTATCGCATCTAACCTTAATTGAGCAGAACTGAGATGCTCTTTAAGCAAGTTAGCATTACTTATTAACTGTTCAACTTCTTCTTTGCGGATATTGGGATTCACTTCAGCTAATGCAACCAGACGTTCGATATCATCATGCCCTTCATCTGCAATAGATTTTAGTGCCGTTTCAATTAATATCGTTTGTTGAGGTTCTGCTAGTTTTTCTGCACGCTCAACTAGCTGTGTTATTTGTGGTCTTGCGTATTGAATAATCTCATTGGCTGTATGCTTTCTTACACGCTCTGATAATGAATTAAGCTCATCGTGAGATAGGCTTTCTGTTAAATTCATACCATTACTCGTCACAACAATACGTACCATATTGACGGGTAAGTAACGGTGTATTTGTAAATGTTTTGGAGCAGGGCAGCTCACACTAAAGATTGCTTCTAATATCAATGTTCCTGCATCAAGTGTTAATGCTGACGCTGATGGTAAGGTGACGGAACAGAATGTGGCATTACCAAATTCGCCATTACTAACCATATCCATCGCACCGACTACCATTGGGTGCTCCCATGTTAGAAAGTGAACATCCTCACGAGATAAAGCAGTATTACGTTGATAAGTTGCTGTCATTCCTTCTTCAGAAAGACCTGGGAAATGTGCATTCATCATATGTTCTGTGGGTTTTATGATAATACAATGACTGCTTTGTGGCTGTTGATCCACCCCTGAATGGTCAAATACGCCATCCATATAGCGGGACAATATCGATGGATTCGCAGAGAAATCAACCTCTTCCACAACGTCTGCGGCATGTACTTTATGGCATGAATTTAATTCTAATAAGCGGTCTCTACCTTGCTGCATTTGTTCTAAAGCATCTTCACGCAGGGTTGCTGTACGCTCGATTAAATCAGCAAATGCAATATTGCTCTTGTCCTTATTATCAGATAACAATGCTTCGACTAGATCATCTTGTAGCGCTTCAAATATACTGTGTCCAACCGAACAAACATGTAAAAAAGCATTTAGTCCTTTGTGATACCAATGGATTAAACGTGCTTGCGCGCCTGTTTCAAAATAGGGTACATGAAGCTGAATAGTTTGCGTTTGTCCTATTCGGTCTAAACGCCCTATGCGCTGTTCTAATAAATCAGGATTTAAGGGGAGGTCAAATAAGATGAGGTGATGTGCAAACTGGAAGTTGCGACCTTCACTGCCTATCTCAGAGCAAATAAGAATATTCGCGCCGTCTTCATCATCTGCAAAATAGGCTGCGGCACGGTCACGTTCAATAATACTGAGGTTTTCATGGAAAACAGCGGCACGAGAACCACTTTTTAAGCGCACATAATACTCTAAAGCTAATGCGGTTTCAGCATGGGCACAGATCAATAAAACCTTATCCTCATAGTGATTTTCTAAGAAATCAACGAGCCATGTTGCCCTCGGGTCAAAATCAAGCCATTCATCTTGTTCCCAATACAGACTTTCGGGATGTAAGTGTTGATTTAATAGCGTAGGAAGATCGAACTCAACATCGAGTGCTTCTAATTCAATATGATATTGCTCAGGCAATACTAAGGGATACTCGTGTAACTTTCGCTCGGGAAAGCCTGCTACCGTATCGCGGGTATTGCGAAATAAAACACGCCCTGTACCATGACGATCTAATAAGCTTTGAATAAGATGATCAACACTCAAATCTGCATCATCAGCGTGCTCAAATTCACTGACAATTTCTTCCCCTAAATAGCTTTCGAGGTCTGTTAGCAAACCTGCATCTTGTTGTGATTTTTGTGGATTTTCTATTAAAGCTTGTACAAGGTCGTTAACAGGGCGGTAATGATCTTGCTCTTGTTGAAACTTATTAAGATCATAAAAACGACTAGGATCAAGTAAACGTAGACGCGCAAAGTGACTTTCGATACCGAGTTGTTCAGGGGTGGCGGTTAGTAATAATAAGCCAGCAATAGATCGCGCTAATTTGTCTATGCACTGATATTCAGCACTAACATGATTTTCTGACCACGTTAAATGATGTGCTTCATCGACAATCATTAAGTCCCAACCCGCATCTATTGCTTGTTGCTGTCGACCTTCTTCTTCTGTTAAAAAGGATAGATTACAAAGTACTAATTGTGATGATTCAAACGGATTTCCGTCTTCTGTCTCTTCTAATAACGTGCAACGCTCACGATCAAGAATAGAAAAATGTAGATTAAATCGACGTAACATCTCGACTAACCATTGATGAATCAAGCTTTCAGGAACAACGATCAGTACCCGCTCTACGCGCTCAGTCATTAGTTGCTGGTGTAAAATCAGCCCCGCCTCGATGGTTTTTCCTAAGCCCACTTCATCAGCTAATAAAACGCGTGGTGCATGACGTAGCGCAACCTGATGTGCGATATAAAATTGATGGGGTAGTATTTGTACACGTGGACCTAAAAGACCATAGGTATCAGATGATTGCTGTCGTTTAATATGTTGCAGTGTTTCTACACGTAAGCGAAAGTAGCTATCTTTATCTATTTGCCCTGCAAATAAACGATCTTGGGGTTTGCTAAACTGGGCAAAACTATTTAATTCTAACTCATGTAAATGTATCTCTTCGCCTTGTGCATCAATGCCCTTGTAAACAATACAGCCATTATGCTCTAAATGGTCTGTGACCGTTATACTGACACCTAACTCACTTGTTATTTTTTCATCAACTGGATACTTAACACGGCTCAGCGGTGCATTATTAGCGGCATAGACACGCGTCTCATCAGCCGCAGGAAAAACAAAAGTAATATGTCTCCCATCTATTTTTTCAACAAAACCTAAACCTAGTTCAGACTCGGTATTACTTATCCAACGTTGCCCACGATGAAAATCAACGTTCATATTGCACTTCCTAGCAGTTAGTATCGTTTTAAAGGCGGGTAAATTAACAGATTTTTTAATAATAATCGTTAATTAATTTTTCACTTTTTTAGGCAAAAAAAATCCTCTTCAGGAGAGGATTTTTTCATAATATAACCTGAATCCGTGAGGTCAATGCGGATAACAGGGCGTAAGATATTGGTTTAGC
>CAZQTJ010000132.1:0-3218 GCA_964596035.1 uncultured Cocleimonas sp.
TGAATCAATAGCTTGCGTCCTGTGCCGTAGTGACCTCACGGATTCAGGTTTTAGTAAGGCAGTTAGTATGAAGTGTAACGTAACACGGATTACCTTGCTCATGGATTCAGACCTAATCTTAGGAACGAGCATGAAATAACTTCCCGATTCTAACTTGCTTTTTTATCCCAGCTAGGATGATCTCATTCATCACGTAGAACAACTATGCTCTTCATGAGATCATCCTATCTGAAATAAAAATTCTGCGTTATAAGATCGGGAACTTATTTCGTGCTCATTCCTTAACTCTTTCAAAAAGAATAACTTGTTTTGATAAGCACTTGGTAGTTATCAACCTTCTTGCGGTCAACCAATGGCGCAGAAATATCTAAATGGAAAATTTTTCCAGAGCTTGAGCGGGTGGGGACGATACGCAATCCAACCCCAACGTCTGCAATGACTTTCGCTTTATTTCCCTTACCCCATGCACTACCGACATCGGCAAAAGCGACTGCGCCAAATTTAGCAATATGTAGCGGATACCAATTAAAATGAAAGCGTTTTTCTGCGCTAACTAAGACGGACTTATTGCCTGTTTGATAACCAAGCGGATAGCCACGCAAGCCAGTTTCGCCACCTAATACCGTCTGTGCGCCATAGCGTAAATTATCTGCAATACTTGCCTGTGCAGAAACATAATAGTCGTTGGCTTTTTCGTCAAAATGATACCATTCATTTTTAAGTTGGATTGCATTACCTTTTAGGTCGCCTTTGCCAAGATAAGTTGTTCCTTCGAGTGTTAAAAAGCTAAGGTTATTGTCATTAACTTCGATGCTTTTTGATAATTTAGAAGAGAGGCGTAGATAATTATTGTCTGAGCCAAACGCTTTACTGAGTAGCCCTATGTTTAGATTTAAACGCTGCCCAATAGCGACATCTTCGGTGGTATCCATTGTTTTGAAATTGGTCTTTTTAATATACCGCTCATGGTAACGCTCCACCTCAAACCAAGGGTATGACTCGGTTGAGCTAGGGGCTAATTTGTTAGACGATTCTGTCGGGAAATAGCTGTATTTATTGTATGTCCAGCCGACTTTAAAGCGTTGCTGAGCTGTGTCGCTAACCCAGCCATAAAATGCGGAATGCGCTTGCTGTTTTTCGCCGATCTTTTTGATAATGTCGCCTTGATGATAAAACGAGTTTTCTTGCTTTATCGACGATGTTTCAAGACCCCATGCATACTGACTATCGGTAGCATAAAAGGGTTGGTTTAAATTGAGTTTAAAACCTTTGCCATCGGAGTTGTCCTTAAGAGTAATGGCAAGTTGTTTACGTGAGCCAAAGAGTTGCTCGTCTTTATAGGCTAATAAGGTAGAGTTTCGTTCGCTATTTTTTTTATATTTAAGCGCGATGCTTTTACCTAAACCAAAGAGATTATGTTCTTGTAAGCTAATTCCTGAACGGCTTTTTCCACCTGAACTGCCGAAGGATAAACCTGGTGTGAGTGTCCAGTTGTCTTGTGTTTTCACGCGGATATTAACGCGTTTGCCACAGCGTTCGACAGGCGTGATGTGGGCTTCTTTTATATACCTGTTTTTTCGTAATAAGCGTTCAGACTCTGCAAGAATATCTTGTGTGAAGGCATCACCTTGTTTAAAGAGTAATTGTTGTTGAATGACCTTTGCTTGAGTGGTGATATGTAATTTGTTCGCCGCACGGTGAAAGAATTTATGTTCTTTTTTTGCCGATATTTTAAAAATATCATCCGCAATAATGTCAATATCGCCAATCAGTAAGTTTGATGAGGTGGCGAAGCTATTATCCCAAGAAAGGCATTCTTTAGCCTCGATATGACTAGAGGCTAAAAGAATGCAAGTTAGGAGTAGGGTGGTTTTTCTTGGCATTTATTTTTTAATCTTCCCAGCGCCCAAAGTTTGGAATACTCACCGTATCTTCATCGAACATGCTTTTTTCTGCGTCTTTATGACAAGCATTGCAGTGACTAAAAGAACCGACTTTAGGGTTGTTTTTTACCATGTCATCCGATAATTCGTCGTGTTTGTGGATAAAGAAAGGAAGCTTTGTAATACGTGTAGGGGCTTTATCTTTTAAATTACGTAACATACGACTCCACTTGCTTCGTTTGCCAATAGGTAAAGCCTGTGATTGTAAGTAATTAGCAATATGTAAGGTGGTTGATTTGTCCAGCTCTGCATTTTCACCAAAATGATCATCCAAATTAGCCATGATCTTTTTCCAACTTTCAGCAGGCAATAAATTAGCAGGGTAAGCAAGGTGACACTCGCTACATTCAGCAGCATATACCTTGTCTTGTTTCCACTTTGTTGAATGGCGTTCTGCTTGTTCAGCGCGCTCATGCTCTCCGCGCTCATATTTTTCGTGTTGCTCATGCTCGTTACTTTCGTCTTCATCAGCAACACTTACTGAGACCGATGTAATGCCGAAAAGTAAGATAGCACCAAGTGATGCGGAGCCAATTGCCCAGCGGATATTTTTTACTAGATTATTCATGGTGAATTCCTCGCTTATTGTTTGCTTAACCACGTTAAAATGTCGCCTTTTTCTTGTGGCGTACATTCACGTTTAAAGGTTCCTTTACAGTTGCGTAATAGCCATTTTCTGATTTTTTTAACTTCGCTTAAACGCTCGGGGTTAACCGAAGGTGCCATTGGCTTGATTTCTTTGCCAGTACGTTTGTGTTTGCCTGTGTTTTTTACCGACATTGTATGGCAACTGGTGCAACTTCTATCTTCTACTTTTGTTTCCCAGAGTGTTTTTCCTGCTTTTTCTGAGAAGTCTTTAGCGCCTTCTGTTTGATATTCCTTAATTAAGGTGTCGCTTGCTTCGGTGGCGAAAAGGTTATTGCTTGCTAAACCAAAGCTCGTAAATACTAATGTTATGAGGGCTATTTTCTTCATTTTTCATCTCCTTTTTTAATGTGAGGGTTATGGTTTTTTCTTGCCTGTTATCATTGCCATCACTAAGTTTTCTTTATGTAGTTTACTGCTGAGAATGACTCCGCCAACATGAGCAATAATTAATAACAGCGTAAAATTAGCAAAAAATTCATGTAATTCTTTAATGATGCCAGCGGGTAATTCGGCAAAAAAAGTATTCGCTAAAAAGCCATGTCCTTCCGTCGCAAACAACGTCATACCACAGCTTGCGGTTATAAATAGGCTCGTGAGTAGCATTAACACCATTGCCGCACCCGCAGG
>CAZQTJ010000132.1:3318-5965 GCA_964596035.1 uncultured Cocleimonas sp.
TCCCATACTTTAATTTTATTTGTGTGATTTTTTTTCATATATAGATACCGAAGAGAGATAAATGCCTGAATCTAAATGAGCTTGACAGATTCAAGTATTTATAAAAGATCATATAATTTTAGTTTTTTATGCAAGGTGCTACGATGCATACCAAGGAGTCGTGCCGTTTTTGATTGATTGCATGAGGTGTTGCTAATCACTGTTTTTAGTAGTGAGTATTCAACTGGTTTTATCACCTGTCGATAAAGATATTGCGGATCATTTGTTTTTAGATATTTTAAATAGCTTTCAACAGATTCCTCAATGGTAAATGATAATGATTTACTTTTAAAATTATTTTTTGGTAATATTTTCATAAAAGCCTCCCTGCGATATTTTTTATCCTGATGTTTATGAAAAGGTATCGAAAAACAAATTATCAGACCAATTAAGCATGTCACGATAACTACGGCTGTTTGCCACCGTTGCCGCACCACCTGAACCTTTAACTGCGCTCATTGATTGCGTTGCAGGATTGTATTGATAAACAACCGTTGCCCAAGATGCGGTGTTGCTAGAAATAGGGCTGTAGCAAGCCGAGTTTGTCATTGGAGAGTGATACGGTTGGTTGCCTGCTAGTAAACGAATGACCGCGTCGGCACAGACTTTCGCTTCGGCATTGGCAATATGTCCTGCTTTTGGTTGTCCTGTTCCTTGCGAGTCCCCAATCACATGAATGTTAGCGAGTGCGGTAGACTCGTAGCTCAGTGGATTAACATCGGCCCAGCGTCCTGTTGAGTCGTTGATTAAACCTGCTGATTTAATAATGTCGCCTGCTGATTGTGACGGTATAACATTGAGCACGTCTGCCTTAAACTCACCTGCGCTAGTAATGGCGATACGTTTATTAGAATCCACCGCTTCTAAATTAATATTGGGGTGATACTCTAAATTATTAGCGTAGAGCCTATTAAAAGCATCACTAAATGCCGCTTTTTCAGCGATAATTCCTGCGTTTGCATCCAGTACAATCACCTTGGCTGTGGGATTATTTTTCTTGAGATAATCCGCCACGACGCAGGCTCTTTCGTAAGGTCCTGGAGGGCAACGATAAGGAGCCGCAGGTATGGTCATAACAAAACGCCCGCCTTTTGGCATGGTGGCGATTTGTTGTTGTAGTAATAAAACTTGATCGCCTGACTGCCACGCATGAGGCACTTTGTTGAAGTCTAAGCCACTCACTGCATTAAAGCTGATACCAGGAGCGACGATTAAACGGGCGTAATCGACTTTTGCGCCTGACTTTAGCTCAACACGTTGCGCGGTGGCATCAATGCCCTGTACCCAGTCATGAATAACGGTTACGCCATGTTTTTGTTTTAAGGTGTCGTAATTAAAAGTGATGTCACTCATGGGAATTTGCCCATTGACCACTAAGTTACTTAAAATAGGTGCTTTATATTGTGTCTTAGGCTCGATAAGTGTGACGTTTAAATTAGGCGCCCAGTGTTTTAGGTATTTTGCTGCCGTTGCACCTGCAAAACCACCGCCGACAACCACAACTCTAGCACCATTGTTTGCACCTAATAATATGCTGGGTGTGGCTGATAAGGTGGCAACACCCGCAAGGGATTTAAGAAAATTTCTACGTGATAGCTTATTCATTAGTTATTATCTCCATCTCTATTGTTATTTTCATTTCCTTCATTATTATTATCAGAACTGCCACCACCACCTTGATAAAGCGTAGAGAAATAATTGCTAATTTCTCTAATCTGAGCATCGCTATAGCCTTTGGCTTGCAAGTGCATGACACGATTACGTGTGCTGCGCTTCATGCCGAGCATATTTCCGCGTATTTCACCGCTTTCTCCCGCAAGGCTCTCTATACCTGAATGTGAAATACCATCTGTTCCGTGACATTGCGCACACTGAGATGCAAGTAAGCGTCCTGCGGAAGGTGTCGTTAAGACAGTCTTATCGAGTGATGAAGGGTCTACATTGTCATTATCACCACCACCGCAAGCAGATAGTGTTGTGGCGGTTATAAGAGACAGTATTAAATAGTTATATTGCATTGTTTTACCCCTTAGTATTCTTCAAATAACCCAAAAAATAGATTGCCGATGAGAATAGCAAGCCCGACTAACAGTCCACCCGTACCAATATAAGTCAATAATTCGGTAATAATGTGGTGATGTGCTGCACTACGACCTAAAGAGGGTGAAAGTATAAACATTGTGAACCATGCTAGTGGATATAAACCAACCAAGCCAATCGCCGTTGAAGCAACCGTTTTCATGCTGTTTTTTAGACGCGAAAATAAAACTAATAGCATTAAGCCTAAAGAAAAAGCGGCGATACCTGTGGCATGAAAGTGCGCGCGTTGTGCATAACGCCAAATCTTTGAGGCACTTTCTTCATCATGTAGCTCAGGATGAGCTGCAATGCCTTGAGCGATAAAATCTTGAAAGCTGTCTTCTGCAATACCGAATCCTATACCCATGATTAAGCCAAAAAGTAGCAGTAGTAGGGTTAAGCCAAGGCCGATTTTTATAGGAGATAGATCAATGTTGTTCATAGTTATAAGTCCTTTGGATGTTGATAATAATGTTGAATGATTAAAGCGGGTTTAAGATAAACCCGCTGTATTACAAAGATGTTTTTT
>CAZQTJ010000133.1:0-5959 GCA_964596035.1 uncultured Cocleimonas sp.
CTACTTGTCTTGGAAGGAGAAAATACATGCCAAATATTACGTGGCACACCTTTAAAGTCAGTCGCTAAACGCTGCTTACTCATATGTGAACCCCCAACGTAACGTATCCATATGGCTTGAACATTACGCGGAAACTGCCTATAAATGCTCGCATAGACTTCAGGGTCATGTTCACCACTATCACCAATCAAAATAAAGCGGTGCTTTGGATAGCGTTTAATAATGGCGGATATTTTTTTGATCTTATAATGTTGCGATGAGCGGAAGAAGTTAAAGAAACTCTTATCTTTAAGGCGAAAATATCGTAGTGACATTGTGCCCTTTGGGTAATATTTTCCCATAAAGGCTTTTAAACTAGGGTAGAGTTGCCAAGGAGAGGCAGAAACGTAATGAAAGTAAGCGCCTTTTGCTTTTAATTTTTGAAAAAGCTCAGGCATCCCCTTTGTTGCTTGATAGTTTTTTACAAAAATATTTTTAAGTAGTTTTTTCTTATCCAAGACGTTACTAATCTTTATGGTATCGTCAATATCTGAAATAACACTCAAGCCATAGGCAGGAATTAATTGTACTTCGCCATAATATTTACGCGTATTGGGCGTTAATCCACTGACTTCTATTTTTACCCAATCACGCGGATGAAGTGTTTTTGTAAACGGTAGATAAATATCACTGTTTGCATGACCATTGTTGTGACTTGGATTTAGTGGGACACTTTCTTCTAAGGGAATATTAGAAAGTTGGACAGATATGTTTTTACCGCCTTTATTGTCAACAAGAAACCATTTGATGCGTTCTTTGAAGTTTTTAGAGGTCGTGTCTTGGTCACTTAAACCTGCAAATTCTAGTGTTTCAGCGATTACTTTTGTGCCTAATTTACGTGATATGGATGCTTCTTCAAAATCATAAATCCAATGATGAATGGGGGCTTTCCAAAGATTTTTTTCAACTATAGCGGCTGATGTCGGGAAAAAAGTAAGCTCTTCATTGCGAGTTAGCGGAGAGGCAGCGACGGTATTGAGCAGAACAACCACCGCAAATATTAGTAATAATTTCATTATTGCTGACCTCTTCTCTATGAAAAAATAATATTTCCAGCAATCGCCGTTGAGACAACACGTCCATTAAAACTCCAGCCAAAGAAAGGGCTGTTTTTGCCTTTGCTTTGAAAGCCCTCTAAGGAAAGATCAAGATACTTTGCTGGATTAAATAACACAAAATCAGCAACTTGTCCTACCGCTAAATTGCCTTTAGGTTTAGCAATAATTTCAGCAGGCTTATGAGTGATACATGATATGGCTTGCGCAAGGCTGATAACACCGTCTTCTACTAAACGTAAGCTAAGGGGCAATAAAGTTTCAAGTGCTGAGATACCAGGACTAGATTGCTGAAAAGGTGCTAATTTAGCATCAATATCATGCGGTTGATGGTCAGAGCAAATCGCATCGATCGTGCCCTCTGCAATCCCTTTACGCAATGCGTCACGGTCTCGTTCTGAACGTAAAGGTGGCAATGTATTACACAGCGTATTGAAGTCGCTAATATCCATCTCCGTTAAAAAGAGTTGATGTGCGGCAACATCGGCGGTGACAGGTAAGCCTTTTTCTTTTGCTTGTTTGAGTAGTTCGACGCTTTTAGCGCAGGATAAGCGACAAAAATGCACAGGAGTATTGGTTTCTTCCACTAACATCAACATTTGCGCCATTGCTGTTGTTTCAACGGCTGTTGAAATAGGAGGTAAACCTAAGCGAGTCGCAATAGCCCCTTCATGCGCGCAACCATCTGCTAACAGGCTGTGTTCGATGGGGTGATAGAACAGCTTTAAATTGACGGTTGCGGCATATTCCATACTTTTGCGTAATAAATTTAGCCCATGAACAGGCTCTAAACCTTGGCTTACCGCGACACAACCCGCTTTTTTAAGCCCGCCCATATTACTTAATTGTTTGCCTTTTAAGCCATCCATGAGTGCGCCAATAACCTCAACCTGAGCAGCGTTGGATGATTGTGCTTTTTCGTTGATGAGGTTAATACGCGCACTACTGTCAATCGGTGATAATGGCTCTGGCATCGCGCAGACGGTGGTGATACCTGAGCGTACCGCAACCCCCATTTCGTGTTGAATGGTCGCTTTATGTTCTTGTCCTGGCTCGCGTAAATAAACGGCGAGATCCACTAAGCCGGGTAATAACCAGAGACCATCGGCATCAATAACATCATCATTTTTATAATGAGCGGGTGCGCTACCAATCCCCACAATTAAGCCATCATCAATATAAATATCAGTAATACAATCTTGTCGATTAGCAGGGTCAATTAAGCGGGCAGATTTTATATGTAATGATGTCATTGTCGCGCTAACTCCCCTGTTTGTCCGCTGATTGTCATTGTCATAACCGCCATGCGTATCGCAATGCCATTATTCACTTGCTGCAAAATGACGGACTGTGGTCCATCGGCAACGCGAGAGTCTATCTCAACACCACGATTAACAGGTCCAGGGTGCATCACAATGGCATCTTTTTTAGCTAATTTCATGCGTTCTTCAGTTAAACCGTAGAGAGAAAAGTATTCTCTTTCGGAAGGTAATAACCCCCCCTGCATACGCTCTTTTTGTAGACGTAACATAATGACGACATCAAGATCATCCAAGCCTTCTTCCATATTATTGAAGACATTTACCCCCATTTTTTCAATACCCGCAGGGATTAAAGTGCGGGGTGCAATCACACGAACCTCGCCTGCACATAAGGTCGTTAAGGCATGAATTTGTGAGCGTGCTACGCGAGAATGGAGAATATCGCCGATAATGCCAACTTTTAGCGGCGGGAAGTCGCCTTTATGTTGACGAATAGTCAGCATGTCGAGCATAGCTTGAGTGGGATGAGCATGATGACCGTCGCCTGCATTGAGTACGCTGATGTGAGGTGGGCAATGGCGAGCAATAAAATGAGCAGTGCCACTGTGTTGATGGCGCACCACAAACATATCGCAATTCATCGCACTCAAGTTACGGATGGTGTCCAGTAGGCTTTCACCTTTTGAGGTGGCTGAGTTGCGTATATCTAGCGTGACAACATCAGCACTAAGACGTTGTGCTGCCAATTCAAAGGTGGTTCGAGTACGGGTTGAGTTTTCAAAAAATAAATTCATCACTGTTTTACCCCGTAATACAGGCGATTTATTTTGTGATTTACTAGATAAAAACTGTTCAGCTCTATCGAGAATTTCTTCTAATAATAAGGGCGAAAGACCTTCGATAGTGAGAAAGTGTTTGAGTTGTCCATCCCTTGCTAACTGCATGGATGAGGGTAGCGCTCCTGGGGTGAGATGCTGTGAATATTCAGTTATCACGATGAAGTATACTTAGCTCCAATGTCTCGCTATCTGATAGTTTGAAGTGACTATCTGCTGATAGCTGCTGATGAAATCCGACAACTTGTGCAGTAATAGGTAATTCTCTGCCGCCTCTGTCTATTAAGACAACCAGAGTAATGCTTGCAGGTCGTCCATAATCGAAAAGTTCATTCATTGCCGCGCGAATGGTTCGTCCCGTATATAGTACATCATCCACTAGAATGATGTGTTTATTTTCTACACTAAACGGCATTTTAGATGGCTTAATCTGCGGGTGTAAGCCGATGCGACTAAAATCGTCACGATAAAAACTAATGTTGAGTTCTGCTAGCGGCTCCTCTATTTTAAGCTTCTCATGCAGTCTGTTTGCTATCCAGACACCCGCAGAATGAATGCCTACCATGACAGGTTTTTCAATATGATTGTTCGCTAAGTGCTCGCTTAATTGTGAACCCATTTGGTCGATGTATGCTGGAATATTATAATTATTATTCATTGCTGTTACTTTTAAGTGTATTGAAGTAGTTTTCTAAAATAATGGTGGCTGATATTTGGTCAACATCTTCTTTGCTGATCTTTTTTTTACGTCCTTTCTGGCGTGTTTCTTTAAGGCGTTGTGCTGCCTCAATAGAGGTGTATTGTTCATTTTCTTGCGCCACAGGTAAATTGTATCGACCATTTAATTGATTGCAAAAACGTGTGATGGCGGGTTTAAGCGGCGACTCGCTACCGTCTAACTCTGTCGGTAAACCAACCACTAATTGCGTAGGTTGCCATAGTTCAATTAAGCGCGAGATGCTCCCCCAGTCAGGTTTGGTGTTTTTACTAATGAGGGTGCATTCTGCTGTGGCAGTATGGGTGATGGTATTACCTACCGCAACGCCCGTGCGTACTAATCCAAAATCAAAACAAAGTATAGTCGACATATTCAGAAAGTGTTGTGTTGCAGGAGAGGGAAGTAATTGGGTGTAAGTTAATCATGACCAACATGATAACTGATGCGATTTAAGTCAACGCCAATACTTTTAGCAGAGGCTTTCCAGCGCTGCTCATAAGGCATATCAAATAAAATATCGGTTTCCACAGGGCAGGTCAGCCATGCATTAGACATCAGCTCGTCTTCTAATTGTTGCGGTGCCCAATTAGCACAACCTAAGGTAATTAAAAAATTATCAGGACCATCATCAAGCACAATATCCTCTAAAATATCGCGTGATGAGGTCACGAAAAGGTTGTCTGAAATGGTATAAGTATTTTGCCAACGAGCATCGCCATCATGCAATACATATCCTTGTCCTGACTCTACAGGGCCGCCTAATAAAGACATTTTGTCATTCAGTTCTTTATTCGCAGTGGATAAATTTAGCTGCTTAAATATATCTGATAAAGGAATGTCGATTGGGCGATTAATGGTAATGCCAAAGGAGCCTTTTTCGTCATTCATGCACACTAAAGTAACGGTACGATCAAACGTTGCATCGTGTATATTTGGCATTGCTATTAGCAGATTGTTTTTGAGACTAGTCATATATAAATAGTATTAATCGTAGGCGTACTCTATGGCAAGTCTTATTTGTACGCATTTTTATTGTGTATTGAACGTCGGACTCATGCCCTCTTCTTTATGAAAAATAATAGAGCGTGTAATATTGAGACGATCATACTTTTCACGAACTTCACGCGGTAGAGGCTCATAGGGAGAGGCTAATTTTACAATGCGTAATGCCGCATCATCTAAAATTTTTGACCCTGATGAGCTATTAATAGCTATTTCTACAACGCGCCCTGCACGGTCTAGTGTCGCATTTAAAATTAAAACACCGCTCAAGTTTAATCGCAATGCCGCTTGAGGGAAGTTGATATTACCAATACGTTCTAACTTCTTTGCCCAAGCATCAATGTACTCCGCCTCCACTGCACTTTTCGCACTAATAGAATCAATAAAATGGATACGCGGACGGTTAGCATAATGCTGCTCTTCTTGACTCATTTCCGCCATTAACTGAGCAATTTCATCGGTTTGATCAGAGACTTCTTTATCGACAGGTTTAGGGTCTTCAATATCATCTTGCTCAGGCAACTTACTAACAAACTTATTCGTTTTACCTTTCGTCGTTAATATTTTAGGATCAGGCTTTGGCGCAATATCAGGCGCAGAAGCATCCGACTTTATGGGTGACTCGCCCTGCATATCATTAGGATTCATCGACGCTAACGGACTACTAGGACGGCTTTTTTTATTTAAAGTACCGCTTCCTTTTTGATTCGCCTGAGCAATAAAATCAGCCTTATCAGGCGCTTTATCAGAATGTGTATTAACCAGAGTAATATCTAATAAAGGCGCATTCTGCGTAGGAGCTGGATCAGGCAAACCGAAGCTTATACCAGCAATTGCAATAACATGCACAACAGCAGCCACAGGTAAAGTGATCGAAACGGGATTCATAGTATTAATAATTGACATAGCTATTTGTAAATTCAGTATATTATATTTATTGTAGTTTTGAATTCTATGGCTTGTAATACGTGATGCTTACAAAGCACAGTGACACAAGCATACCACATAGTACAAAAGAGAGCATCCCAATAATTTTTGCTTGGATTA
>CAZQTJ010000134.1:0-5910 GCA_964596035.1 uncultured Cocleimonas sp.
GGGATAAAAAAGCAAGTTAGAATCGGGAAGTTATTTCATGCTCGTTCCTTAGTAGTTGAGGAAATTAAATATTGCTGTAGCTTTATTGCAGACATAAAAAAAGCCAGACACAAGGTCTGGCTTGAAGATCACACTAAAAGTTAGGGGAAACTTTTTATGTGTGATAGCGAGTCCACAAGTGGACTCTAGGGGCTAACAACAGAAAAATCATTAAAAAATGATGACACTCATTTTTTCGTTGTTTTGTGGTAGTCGTTATTTGTTACCTGAATTGTTCATCTTTAAACTGTACTATGAGTGATAATTTATTAAACTATCCGTCTCTATAAATGACTATTAATTTTCTCAGAGCATAGAGTTAGTTGGAATATAATAGATATTAAAGGGGCGAATCTATTAATGTAATGAGTTATTTTGCAACTTTTTATGTTTTTCTGAAGATGATTAAATAGTATCCATTCTCTGTTTTTTTTGCATCTTCTTCACGATGAATTGATCTGTTTTCTGATTAAAAGGTCTATCCTTTTAAAATATCTATTTTTTATAGTAGCTTCATGCTGTTTTGTGCTTTTTCTCTATTTTACTTTAAGAGATGAATGTTATTGAATCTTTAGCCCTAAGCGTGTGTTGCAGTAACTGTAGAGAAAGCGTAGTTTTTATCTGAAAAAAACTCCGCAAAAGTGTTTAACCCTTGTAGAATAACGGACTCAGGTCATTATCATCGCTCATCATTAACTCTAAAAATAGGCACTCAATAGTTATGCAACTAAACGAATATCAGAAAAAAGAGTTACGTAGTAAGCGTTTGTTTGTTGACTTGTCAGATGATAGCTTTAATAAAATTGTTAATCAGTCCTTAGTGTTAAGTCTCTCTGCAAATAAACAGTTGTTTGAGCAAGGACAGGCGGTTACTGACTTTTTTCTTCTTTCGACAGGGCAGTTGAAACTAACGCGTCTCTCGTCTGAGGGAGACGAAAAAGTCATTGAAATTATTAATAGTGGGAATAGCTTTGCAGAGGCAGCTGTCTTTGGAAAATTTTCTGGCTACCCTGTGAATTGTTTTGCTATTCGTGACAGTGTTATTTTTAAAATCAATGCAGCGGCTTATGTTAAAGAATTAAGCTCTTCAATGGATAGCTGCTTTTCAGTCATGTTTACGTTGAGTAGTCGAACCCATAACCTATTAGGGGAAATAGACCGCTTGACCTTGCACAACGCGACGCACCGCTTGGGAGTTTACTTGCTAACAAATGTGAAAGCGGAACAAGGCTCTGCGGAAATTGATTTAAGTGCGCCAAAGCATGTTATCGCTTCGCGCCTTTCTATCAAGCCAGAAACCCTTTCTCGTACCTTCAAACGCTTAGTTGAGCATGGTTACATTGGGATGGAAGAAAAGCATATTATTATCAATGATGTGAAAGTATTTCGTGACTTTGTTACTTTAGGTTAGGGATTTTCAACTTTTTTGTTTCCGTATGACGTTAAAACAGGGGTATTTACATCCCATTGCCAAACTTATCCGTCTGCGTTGCACCACTGTCACGTACTAACTTTAGTCCGATCGCATATTGTTTTAAAATACCGAGCGTCCATGTAATGCGTTCACGAAAGTAGCGATCAGTTTCAGGATTATTATCTTCCGCTTTTTCATTAAGAATTGACTCAACATTACGCACGATAACGTGTTCAGGGATATAGCAGAGTCGGTTGTTTTTATAACTACTCATACGCAACTCTGCAACAGGATAAGCACCGCCATCAACAGAAGACACAGCAACGATCATCGCGGGTTTGTGTGATAGTTCAGCTTTCCACATCAAAAAGAAGTTCTTTAAGCCTGCGGGTACTTGACCGTGGTACTCAGGTGCAATCACGACAAAGGCATCGCTTTGTGTGAGTAGCTCAGAAACGGGGGATAATATCGCTTTCCATTCTTCGTCACCTTCCCAGATAGATTCATCCCATAGTGGCAGTGGGTTTCCCGCAAGGCTGTAAATTTCTGCCTCATCTGCCAAATTGTTTTCTAGTAATGATGATTGAATATAGCGTGCTACTTTTTCGCTTTGTGAGTTTTGACGATGACTACCGCTGATGATGGTGATTTTCATAGGAATTATTTCCGCTATTTATGTATTATGTTGTATGAAAGATACTCGGTTAAAAGGTCACTTTTGTCGATAAACCTTACTTCTTGATATTGGATTCCATACGATTGAAAGCTGATAAAAATAAACTCAATATAGAATTACCATGGGATAAATATTCTGATCAGCCTCATGTCATCAAAGATCGTAGCTTAAAAAAACAGATTTATAAGCTGGTGCGTTTTGATTTTCTAAAAATGTTGCTGGTTAATGTCTTAGTTTGGCCGATTGCTATAATGGCTTTCTTGCTGCCTACAAAAAAGAGGGCGATTGATCGTCGTGAGTTTTTTGGTTTGGGGGTCAATTTAGGTGACGTTGACCTAGGTGATATTCAAGGAATGGTGGATGATTTAGGCTGTGATAATTTAATTATCCGTATTCCATTGCATGACATTGACAATTTAGATCAATACATCCGTTTCATCGCTGCTTTTGCTGGTAAAAAACTATTAATTAACATCCTCCAAGATCGTCGTCATGTTGAAGATCATGCTTTATTGGAGCAATCATTAGATAAAATATTTTCCGCCTGTGAGCAATATACAAAGCACTTTCAAGTAGGTCATGCCGTCAATAGAAAGAAATGGGCGTTTTTCTCGATGGATGAATACCTTAAATTTTATCAGGTGGCATATGATTTGAAGACGCAACGCTATCCCGCCTTACAGTTAATGGGGTCTTCGGTGATAGATTTTGAATATTACTTCACCATCAGGACGCTATTTAATTTCTATAGCGTGAAGTTTGACCGCTTTAATACCTTGCTCTATGTTGATAGGCGCGGCGCACCAGAAAATAAACAAATGGGGCTGAATTTAGTCGGTAAAATTAAATTGCTACAAGCTATATTGCGCCTCAGTCCAAAATCATCTGCTGATATTGTCGTGACAGAAACAAACTGGCCGCTTACAAATACTTTTCCCTATGCGCCAACCAGTGAAAAAGAATGTGTAAATGTCGATGAATACGCAAAATATCTTTTGCGTTATTACATGCTCGCCTATGCCTCGCAAAGCGTGAGCCAAGTGTATTGGCATCAGCTCATTGCGCCAGGTTATGGCTTGGTTGATCATCGTGATGGTTTATTAAAGTACCCTGCCTATCAGGTGTTTAAGCAAATGCTCGCATTTTTGTCTCAAAGTGAATTTGTTTCATTTGAGAATAAAAATAATAAGCTCTACAAAGTAAATTTTGAAAACTCACAAAGCAATATTGCCGTGTGCTGGGCATTGGAAGAAACCGAAATGGAGGTTGCGGGGAAAAAGGTCTTTTCTAAAGAAGGTGAGAATATCAGCGTAGAAAAGCTCATACTGAATGACAATCCTATCTATCTAGTGACGAAAAAATAGCATGAAATGTATAAAAAATAAAAAATATCCTTTTGCCCAAGCGTTACTAGATGAGCTTGAAGTACAGTTTACAGCATCGAAGCATATTATTTTTGCTGCGCGTAATGACACCCGCATGATCGAGTTTACGCCAAAAGATGGAAAGCCGATTAAATTAGCCGTTAAATCTTTTCGAATACCCCATCTATTAAATCGTTTTGTGTATCGGTTTTTGCGTGACTCTAAAGCTAAACGATCTTACTTACACTCCATGAAAATAGGTAGCTTAACACCCGAAGCGGTTGCCTGTTGTGAGCGGTTTAAGCATGGTTTATTAAGTGAAAGCTATTATATTTGCCATTATTTTGATTTCGACTTTGAAATTAAAGATGTTTTATTAGATACCGACTTTAAAGACAGAATGAATATTTTACGACTGTTTGCATATTTCACCTACCAGCTCCACGAAAAGGGTATCTACCATAAAGATTATTCCTCAAAAAATATCTTAGTGAAACAAGTCGATGGTGGCTATGAGTTTAAAGTAGTCGATGTCAACAGAATGGATTTCGGTAGCTTGAATATAGCGCAACGTATGCAAAATTTTTCTCGATTAGCATTGGATGATGCCGACATGGAGATCATCATCCAGCGTTATGAGGAAATATTAAATGTTGCAAAGGGGTCTTTGTTAGCACAAGCGATCAGTGCGCGAGATACTTTTCAAACTCGGCGTAAAAGAATGCGTAAGTTGCGGGGAAAAGGCTAAAGACCCTTATTCTTTCCAATAATCCGCAATCCAAGGCGTAGGGCGCACATGCCGATACCATTTAGTTGTAATCCCTTCAATCGCCTCTGAGGGAACAGGGTGACCATGAAAAATCAGTATTTTTGCACCTTCTGGGATCACTGCATCTTGAAAGTAATTAAGTGGCCAAGGCTTCATGCAGTGGTATTTATAGCTAGGACACCAGTCATCAGGCCAAAAGCTTAAATCACCTTTTTTTCTCACTTCATCGGAGAGATAGGCCTGCTCATTACGATAGTTTTTTTGCACGCTGGCGAAACTTTCTCTAAAACTTTGTAGCACATCGTCATAACGCCCAATTTTAAAGCGGTAAACAGAAGAATTACCGATCATACTACGGCTAAGCTTGGCATCGCGGATAATGGCAAATTCAGCAGGGAAGCTAAAGAGTGCGTCGATATTATCGACAATGACCACATCTAAGTCTAAAAATAATGCCTCACCTGTTAGCCCGCCAAAGTCTTTTGCAAGCGTAGTGAGTTTGTTCCAGCCCCGTTCAGGCGCACCTTCTGGCAGATTTAAAGGCGGTAAATCTTTAACCACAACATTAGAATGAATACCTGTTGCATCATCGGTGAAACACACCATTTGAAAGGGCAGGGTGATATGACGAGACACCATGCCATACAATTTATTCACATAATCAGCACCATATTTAGCGCCCCATTTCATGCAAATGATATTTACAGTACTATGCTCTGTCATTGAATGGAATCTCTGGGTTGTTTTTTAATCGCCCAATAGTACTAGACTAATTAAGAAGATGTAATATGAAATTTGGCGTAATAATAACAACTTATAATTCACCCGACTGGCTAGAGAAAGTTTTATGGGGATATGAAAATCAAACCGACTCAGATTTTGAAGTGATTATTGCCGATGATGGCTCAGGTGAAGCAACAGAAGCCATTATTGATAAATTTAGACAACGTAACAAACTGACGCTTCTGCATATTTGGCATAAAGATAAAGGCTTTCGAAAAACAGAAATACTCAATAAAGCGATACAAGCAACCGCCTGTGGCTATTTAATGTTTACCGATGGCGACTGTATTCCCCGTAATGACACCATTGCCGTACATAAACGCCACGCCCGAAAAGGACGCTTTTGCTCTGCGGGATATTTTAAATTGACCTTGCCTGTCAGCCAGCTAATAACAGAAGATGATATTCAATCAGGTAGCGTATTTGATGCCCAGTGGTTAATGAACAAAGGGCAACCTAAAAACAGTAAATTTATCAAACTAACCGCCACAGGCTTTAAACAAAAACTACTCAATATAATCACCCCAACCAAAGCCACATGGAATGGCGCAAATAGCTCGGCTTTTAAAGCCGATATACTGGCAGTTAATGGTTTTGATGAGCGTATGCAATACGGTGGTTTAGACCGAGAACTAGGCGAGCGTATGGAAAATAAAGGCATTAAAGGAATGCAAATTCGCTATAGCACTATTTGCCTACACCTAGACCATAAACGAGGCTATGCCGCCCCAGAAATTTGGGAGAAGAATAAAAAAATACGCCAACAAGTTAAAAAGAAAAAATTAATATGGACTGATTTTGGGATTGTTAAAACTTAAACCTGAATCCGTGAGGTCACTACGGCACAGGACGCAAGCTATTGATT
>CAZQTJ010000135.1:0-5874 GCA_964596035.1 uncultured Cocleimonas sp.
TTAAAAACTAAAGCTGAAAATAGATTGTCTATCCTACTTCTAAACGTGACACATTCTGATACCCCTTGGGTAACATTTTACCTCGACGACCGCGCTCACCTTTGTACTCCTCTAACTCAGTACCCACTAATGTTTTATATTTTTTACCTGCATGAATGATCAACTTACTCTCTGCTGGCATCGCTATCATCGTAGCTAATTTTTCTTCGCCTGCTTTGAGTAGTTTTGCAGGAATATTGATTATTTTATTACCTTTTCCACGAACAAGTTGAGGTAGCTCCTTAGCATCGACGATTAGCAAGTACCCCGCCGAGGTAACGGCAACAATTAAATCTGTTTCAATATTAGTGATTTTAGAAGGTATCACGATTGCTGCATTTTTGGAGACGGTTACTGTTGCTTTACCCGTTTTAGTACGGCTTATCATATTTTTAAATTGACACAAAAATCCGTATCCAATATCTGTACCCATTAAGTAAAATTCATCTTCCTTAGCAGAAAGCGTTGCCAAGAAATTAGCACCCGCAGGGCTAGAGAATCGCCCACTCAAAGGGTCGCCCTGCCCTCTAGCTGAGGGTAAAGTATGTGCTAACAATGAATAGCAACGCCCGCCACTATCCAGCAAAGCAACCTGTTGATTTGAACGTCCCAACACCGCAGACTGGAACTCATCTCCTTGTTTATAACTTAGTGACTTAGGGTCTATATCATGTCCTTTTGCCGCACGTATCCACCCCATTTTCGATAAAATAACCGTCACAGGTTCTGAGGGTACTAATGCATTTTCATCTAAAGCTTTCGCTATTTCTCTGCTTGCTAAAGGAGAGCGGCGATCATCACCATATTCTTCCGCATCTTCATTCAACTCATCTTTCATTAATGCGGTGAGTAGCTCTGGGGATTCTAGCAAACCCACCAAATAGTCACGCTCTTCTTCTAGCTCTTCCTGCTCTGCTCTTAAAGTAAACTCTTCTAACTTTGCCAAGTTTCGTAAACGAATATTTAAAATGGCTTCTGCCTGAGTATCGCTGATATTAAAGCGTGCCATCATAATAGGTTTTGGCTCATCTTCCGTGCGGATGATTTCAATGACCTCATCGATATTAAGATAAGCAACTAATAAACCTTCTAAAATATGCAAACGCTCTTCGACTTGATCTAAACGCCATTGAGTACGTTTTATAATAGTATTACGTCTAAACTCAACCCATTCTGTTAAAACCGTTAGTAAGTTTTTAACCTGCGGACGACCATCAACACCAATCATATTCATGTTGACACGATAACTACGCTCAAGGTCGGTACTGGCGCATAAATGCAACATCAATTGATTAATATCCACACGATTCGAGCGCGGTGTAATGACTAAACGGGTAGGATTTTCATGATCAGATTCATCACGTAAGTCGGCCACCATCGGAAGCTTTTTAGCGCGCATTTGTGTTGCAATTTGCTCTAGAACCTTTGCTCCAGAAGTATGATATGGCAACGCGGTGATAATAATATCGGAGCCTTCTTTCGCCCACAAGGCGCGCATTTTGACGCTACCCTTACCCAGAGAATACATCTGCTTAATATCTTTTGCAGGGGTGATTATTTCAGCATCTGTTGGATAATCTGGTGCTAACACATGCTCACAAATATCATCCAATGTAGCATCTTCATTATCTAATAAGTGTAAGCACGCATTCACTACTTCGCGCAAATTATGCGGTGGAACATCCGTTGCCATACCAACCGCAATCCCCATTCCCCCATTGAGCAGAACATTGGGTAAACGCGCTGGCAGTATGACTGGCTCACTTAAAGAGCCGTCAAAATTAGGTTTCCAATCAACCGTACCTTCACCTAATTCACGCAACAATACCCTAGCGTATTTAGTCAAGCGCGACTCGGTATAACGCATTGCAGCAAATGATTTAGGGTCATCGGGTGACCCCCAGTTACCCTGTCCATCGACCAATGGATAACGATAAGAAAACGGCTGAGCCATGAGTACCATCGCTTCATAACAAGCCGAGTCACCATGAGGATGAAATTTACCTAAAACATCACCCACTGTACGGGCTGATTTTTTATGCTTAGAGACGGCTGATAAACCCAGCTCCGACATTGCATAAATAATACGTCGTTGCACTGGTTTTAAGCCATCCCCAATGTGCGGCAATGCACGGTCAAGAATGACGTACATGGAATAATCCAAATACGCTTTTTCAGTGTACTCTTCTAGCGGGAGGGTTTCAGTCATATTCATAGTGGTTTCTGTTCTCTTTATTCTCTATCGCTTTTATTTTCTATGGCTCATCTTCTGCGGGTAATAATAAAGCCTGCTCTATTGCTTTATGAATCCTATCAGGCAAAGCCTCTGCATGGAATTCACAATGATACCGCCCATCTTTATATAAAAACATAGTCGGCAAATGAAAGACATTAAATTCATTGACCAAAGCGGAGGAGGTTACTGCATCGACTTCAAACACCGATAAATTATTATATTGATGTAAATATTCATTTAAAACATGACGCAAATGATGGCATGAACCACAATTAGGTCCCGTATAGAAAACCAAAGCGACACCTTTCGTATCAGCAATGACATGATGATACGTAAATTCATCCAGATACTTGATGATGGGGATCATATAAACTGAACTGCACAAGTTAAATAGATAGTTACTTCTTTCCCCAAATAGACTCATTAACCCTAGGCTTCTTTTCAGGCTCAGTTTTTTTAACAGGTTTCACTGTTGGTATCACAATTGGCTCGCCTGTTGATTTTTCGGGTTTTTTATTAGCTGATTTTGACTTATAAGGGCTTTTATCTGATGAGTTTTTATCAGCGTCAGCTTGTTTATACGGACTTCTTGTAGACTTTTTCCCTGCTGATTGCTCAACATCGCTTGATTTATCTTTCGCAATATCAAGTGCAGGACGCAATCTTTTCTTACGATTGATCTGTTTTTTCGACAGCCTTTTCTTGGCTTTCTTTTTAGGTTTACTGCGAGTAGGTGGCGGTGGAGCTATCTCGTCTGCTTCAAAACCTGGGATAGCTTCCCATGGCAGACGGAAACCATTGCGTTTTTCAATCACCGTAAAGTGTTGATATTCGTGGTGTGAAATCAAAGAAATAGCCATACCTTCTATACCTGCACGACCTGTACGCCCTATTCTATGCACATAATCATTCGGGCTACGTGGTAGCTCATAATTAATCACACAAGGAAGTTGCACAATATCAAGACCACGCGCCGCCACATCTGTTGCGATTAATACACGAATTTCTCCCGCTTTAAACTCTTTTAATACATCTCTGCGCTCGTGCTGTTTTTTATTTCCATGCAATGAAAATGCAACAATATCTTCGGCAAAAAGTTTAGCAACTAAATTATCACAGCTTCTTTTGGCACTACAAAAAATCAACACTTGCGACCAGTCATTATTCTTTAATAAATCAACCAATAAGGCTGTTTTTCTATCAAAGTTAACCGTTATTACACGTTCATCAATAAGCGCGGTTCCCTTTTGATCTATTTTAATAATCTCAGGATTATCCAACACTTTGCGTACTAAAGGACGTATTTCATCAGGAAAGGTTGCGGTAAAAAATAGGTTTTGACGTTTGTTAGGCAAATATTTAAGAATCTGCTCGACTTCTTCTTTGAAGCCCGTCGTAATGAGGCGGTCAACTTCATCTAACACGAGCACTTGCAGTTGATTAAATTTAACCTCTTTAGCATTTATTAAGTCTAAAAAACGCCCTGGTGTTGCCACAATAAAATCAACCCCTCCACGCACGGCTTTTATTGGTTGTTCTATTTTCACCCCACCATATACACTCAGGCACTTAACATGCGGCACAATATGCGCTGAAAACTTAGTAATTTCTTGACCTATCTGTATGGCTAACTCTCGTGTTGGCACAAGAATTAAAGCTCTTACTTGATGCGGTCTAACTGATTCAGTTGATTGTCCATAAGCCGTCTGAGTCAAGGCATTCAGTATAGGTAAAACAAAAGCCGCAGTTTTACCCGACCCTGTTTCCGCCCCCGCCAAAACATCGCGACCTTGCTGAATTTTGGGAATGGCTACCCGCTGAATTTCCGTCGGCTTGTCATAGCCAACCTCAGTAATTGCCGTCAGTATTGCGCTAGAAAAACCAAACTTGTTAAAGCCGTTAGCGATATTCGCCACGGGCTTATACATTTGTTTGTTACTTTTTTTATCACCAGTCGTATCACTGGTCGTATTGAATGTTTTTTTGTACATGGGGGTAGGTGCTTAAACTCAAAACAGGGGAAATAGCTATTCTAACGGAAAACAGGAAGGCTAGTACAGCAAACAGAAAATTCACTGTGATAAGGAATGAGGAGTCAGGTTTCTACTGAGCCTGTGAAGATGTTGGACTTCGTACCTCAGTCACAACCTACAGAACTGCGGAAAAGCTAAATTTATCCCTCTATTTGACATTTCGGCTCCTCCATTATCATTATCCTGACAATAGAGAGCCATTATTAAGTTTAAAAATGTATGTCGTATACGTCCTACGTCCCTAAGACGCGATAGCATTTGGAGGAAACATATTTGCAATACGACTTGCCGTTGTATCTTGACGATGTGATATTGTTCTGACTTCTGGGCGGCTGATAAATTCTGACAGTGTAATACCGTCTAAAAATTCAAATAAGCGATCACTCAAATCAGCCCATAGTTTATGCGTTAGACATTTTTTTCCACCATTACAGTCTTCCAATCCTCGGCATTTAGTATTATCGATAGTCTCATCAACCGCTATAATAATATCTGCAACACTAATTTGGTGAGACGGCTTGCCTAGACGATACCCTCCACCTGGACCACGGACACCTTCGACTAAGTTCGCTTGTCTAAGTTTTGCGAAAAGCTGTTCTAAATAAGATAAAGAGATACCCTGACAATGTGATATATCCGCTAACGTCACAGGCCCTTCCCTGTCATGAATCGCTAAATCCATCATTGCAGTAACGGCATAACGCCCTTTTGTTGATAATTTCATTTTTTCTCCTGATGTCTGTAAGAGAAGCGCTATTAAAAATAGCCTTTCTTAACAGTACGATGATTTATTTAGAATTAAATATTTCATGAAATAAACCCTGATCTTTCTGGAATTAAAAGAACAGATATAAAAAGCCTTCTATCGACTTTACAACAGGATTAAAAGAGTAATAAAAAAGATGACCACTCTTGACACATTAATCCTGACTGAATTACTGGGTATTATTAGAAAACCTAGTGTATTAGTCAAGATTAATATGCTAATTTATAAAAACAAGTGATGAAAAGACAATCAAAAATGATGACCTTGTCTATGAAGATAATTTATCCACTTAAATAAAAACCGATTCAAACGCCAACGACAAAGAAGGACACTATCTTCTTTACTTTCCCACGCGCGGATGTTTTTTTGACTAAAACGACAAGCACGACTAATAACATCCGCCTGACGAGAATCATGATAAACCTGTATTTTAAGATCGGGTCGTTTACCGTCTGCAAACAAATACGTCATCATTAAAATACTGGTATGACGTGAACGTTCCACAACCTTTAATTGCACAGCTAAACCACCTGAGGATAAAATTGACACTGATTCATCAGGAAGTGATCTAATATCTCCACAAAGTAAACGGAGGCGTATATAATTTGCCTCGTACATTTCCATTAAAGCTGCAAATGACTGAGGACGTGGAGAGAAAGTAGCTTGTTTTTGTTTTTCTAAAATCATTATCTAATACTAGCAATTCTAAGAACGCTTTGCATGAAAGTGTTGCGATAAAAAAACACTCATTTAAAATAACGCGAATCAAAATAAATCCTGAATCCGTGAGGTCAATGCGC
>CAZQTJ010000136.1:0-5840 GCA_964596035.1 uncultured Cocleimonas sp.
GATGAATCAATAGCTTGCGTCCTGTGCCGTAGTGACCTCACGGATTCAGGTTAAAGTCATACCGAGCAAGCTACCCCCACTGGTATTTTGTAGATAAATTATCATATAAAATTTCCAAGCTCATACTGACCAAAAAAGATAGGGCTACCAATATGCGACCATTAAGAGTTATTCTCAACGCCAAATCCCCATTAATAAACACGCCTGCATGGTTGGCATTGCTAGAACATTTTAAAAGTGCCAAAAAGTTACATATGGTGGATTTATTTGATAGTGATCCTGAGCGTTTTAAGCGCTACTCACTTAAATTCAATGATATGTTACTGGATTATTCTAAAAATAGAATAACCGACAAAACGCTTGATCTATTATTTGACCTTGCTCACCAAGCCAAAGTCGAAGAGTCGCGTGACCGCATGTTTAGCGGAGAAAAAATAAATAATACCGAAGGGCGCGCTGTTTTACACACGGCTTTGCGTAATCGCAGTAATACCCCTATTTTTGTTGATGATGAAAACATCATGCCAAAAATAAACGCTGAGTTAGAAAAAATGCGAATCTTTGCTAATAAAGTGCGCAGTGGTCAATGGCTCGGATACGCAGGTTTACCTATTACGCATATTGTCAATATTGGTATTGGAGGCTCTGACCTTGGCCCTAGTATGGTTTGTCGCGCACTTAAGCCTTATGCACACCCTACATTAAAAGTGAGTTTTATTTCAAATGTTGACTCAACACAAATAGAGCAACTTCTTAGCAAGTTACGCCCTGAAACCACTCTATTTGTTATCTCGTCTAAAACCTTTACAACACAAGAAACCATCACCAATGCCAACACCGCAAAAGATTGGTTTTTAACAGGTCCTGGCAAAGTAACAATCGATGATATTACTAAACATTTTGTTGCTGTTTCAACCAACAAAGAAGCTGTTGAAGAATTTGGCATAGATACTGCCAATATGTTCCGTTTTTGGGACTGGGTTGGCGGACGTTATTCGCTTTGGTCCGCTATTGGACTTTCCAGTATTCTTTACCTCGGCATGGACAACTTCATCAAGTTACTCGAAGGCGCTCATGCAATGGATAATCACTTTCGTACTGAGCCGCTCGAAACGAATATGCCCGTCATTCTGGCAATGCTAGGGATTTGGTATGGCAATTTCTTTGATGCCGAATCCAGCGCTGTCTTACCTTACGATCATAACTTACGCTTGCTACCCGCCTATTTAGAGCAAGCAGATATGGAAAGTAACGGCAAATCGGTAGATAAAGATGGACGACAAACCACTTACTCCACAGGAAAAGTCATTTGGGGAGCCGAAGGTATTAACGGTCAACATGCTTTTTATCAGTTATTACACCAAGGAACTCGACTTATTCCTACTGACTTTATCGCCTCGATAAACTCACATCACTGCAATGAAACACACTGCAATATCTTAGCTTCAAACTTTCTAGCGCAAACCGAAGCACTCATGCGCGGGCGCTCGATGGAAGAAACGAGAGAACAATTAAAAGAAGCAGGTATCGAGCTACACAAAGCAGAGCAACGTTTACCGCATATGTTTTTTGAAGGTAATCAACCCAGTAACTCCATCGTATTAAAAAAACTAACACCTCAAGCACTTGGCTCTTTAATCGCCATGTATGAGCATAAAATTTTCGTTCAGGGTTGCGTGTGGAACCTTAACTCTTATGACCAATGGGGCGTTGAATTAGGTAAAAACCTCACAAAAAAGATACTAGAAGAAATTGAATCTAATGATAACCTCTATGATCACGATAGCTCAACTCAAGGACTGCTTGACTGGTTTAGAAAATGTCGCAAAGAAGAAAAAGACAAACAGGATAATTGACCCTCATTTCTTAAAAAGTGCTACCATCCGTCATAATTATTTCTACATAAAATCAAAATAATCTTATGGATAACTACCTAGCACTTTTTAATAATTTTCTATCCCCCTTATTACAAGTCTTTGACCAACAACCTTGGATTAAAGGCGGTAGCGTTATGCTTGCTACCTTTATCTTTGCCTCCATCACTTCTTGGCTTATTTTTAGAATATTAAAAATAGCGGCGAACAAGACGAGCAGCCAATTAGATGATCGCCTACTCAATATTGCCCGCGTACCTATCTACTATTCACTGTTAATGACGGGGTTTACCACGGGTGTCAATATGATGCCACTTTCAGATACGCTCACCAAAAATCTACACAATGGCTTTCAAACTATTGGCATCCTAATTTGGACAACCGCCCTTATTCGTATATCTAAAATTATCCTGCATCAACTTGCTTGGGGTAACCAAAACACGATATATCGCTTAATTCGCCCGCAAACATTACCGCTGTTTGATAATTTACTGAAACTACTTATTATCGCCTTAGCCCTGTATGTCACCTTCCAAGTATGGGGCATTGATATGACCGCTTGGTTAGCATCGGCGGGAGTTATTGGTATCGCAGTGGGTTTTGCCGCAAAAGACACGCTGGCAAACTTATTCTCAGGTGTTTTTATTCTGGCTGACACACCTTATAAAATAGGTGATTATGTGGTTCTTGATGGCAACCAAAGAGGAAAAGTAACGCATATAGGACTCAGAAGCACCCGTATGATTACGCGTGATGATGTAGAGGTAACTGTTCCTAATGCCATTATGGGTAATAGCAAAATAACCAACCAAAGCGGTGGCCCACATCCAAAGTTTAGAATCCGTGTAAAGATAGGCGTGGCATATGGGTCAGATATAGATCAAGTACGCGAAATTCTAATGGAAATAGCCACAAGCGAGCCGCTTATTACAAAGCTTCCCACACCACGCGTCCGTTTTCGTAATTTTGGTGCCTCAAGTCTTGATCTAGAGTTGCTAGGATGGATAGAAGACCCAGAACTTAGAGGTCGAACACTTGATAAGTTAAATACCACCATCTACAAACGCTTTAATAAAGAAAATATTGAGATACCTTATGCCAAACAAGACTTGTATATCAAAGAATTTCCTCGTCCTTAACTATTCTCAACCCTAATACCAATATCAGGAAAGTTATAACCACAATTTTCTTTTACTGTTTCCCATTGCTCACGACTACGGGGGAATTTTCTGCAATTTGGTGGGCGAACTTTATAAATAGAACAAGAATACCCCCCTTTTTCAGACTCCTTTAAAAAGGCACAACGAAAAGGCAACTTACAGCAGTCGCCACAGCCATTACACGCTCCTGTTCTGTTGTTATCCACAGGTAATAGCGATGTAATCGTTCTTTTAATTTTTGGAATCATAAATTTATTCTTTGACTATTTTTGGCAGTTCGAACAATAAAAGCTAGAACGCTGTCCTTGGCTTATTTGCTTTATTTGTGTACCACAAACTGTACACGCTTCCCCTGCTCTACCATATACATTGAGTTGTTGTTGAAAATATCCTGGCTTACCTTCTGCTTGCACAAAATCGCGCAATGTTGTTCCTCCCTGCTCTATCGAACGGGTTAAAACAATTTTTATTGCATTAGCTAACGTTTTATAGCGAGCTAATGAAATCCTTCCTGCGGATATTTTTGGTGATATACCCGCCATAAACAGTGACTCACTTGCGTAGATATTACCAACGCCCACCACCACTTTCGCATTCATAATAAACTGCTTAACAGCTACTTTACGGCTGCGTGAAACTTGATATAACAATGCCGCATTAAAATCATCACTTAATGGCTCAGGTCCTAAATGAGATAATAACTTATGCTGTAACGGGTCTTCCCTTGTCCATAATACTGCACCAAAACGGCGCGGATCATGTAATCGAACCGCTTTCCCTGTTGCAAATATAATATCAATATGATCATGTTTTTCAGGCGCTAAATCCACATCAATAACGCGTAAACTACCCGACATTCCTAAATGCAATATTGCCGTACCTTTAGCCGACTCTAGCAAAATATATTTTGCTCGACGCTTTACAGATAAGACTTTTTGCCCCTCTAATTCATGTAAAGATTCGGGTATCGGCCAACGTAGCTTAGGCTGTCGCACCACAATAGAGCTTACTTTACACCCCACAACATAAGGACGAATACCACGACAGGTCGTTTCAACTTCGGGAAGTTCAGGCATAGAGGGCTTCGCTTAACCTTAGTCAAATATCTGCGTCATTCAAGATATAGGCTGCTTCTATCTCGACCAATAAATCTGCACGACAAACATCGCCATGCAAAAACAAAACCGTCGGTAAATTATGACCATAGCGACGAATTAATAACTCTTCTGTAATTGACAACATAAACAGATCACGCAGATAAACTTTCAAATAAGATAAATCGGTTAAACCATTAATGGGCAAATCTTGCGTGTCAGCACCATATTGTACCAATGCCTCTATATTCTCTAAGGTTTCTTCTAGTTGCTTTACAACTTGTCCTATATGACGCGTTTCGTGACCAACAATACTGGCAGTTCCCGATATATACAAATGTGTGGTGTCTTGCCACTTTTTAACCGTTGCACGAGAAAATGCGGGTCTAGCAGAGCCATATTGCTCTGGATATAAAAAAGCGGAGGTCTGACGAGGGTTTTCTAATTGAATGCCAGCTTCTTTAGCGGCAATAAAATAAACTTGCAAACCGCCACCTGATGTTCCAATAGCTGTTGCAGCAGGTGGAGAGTCAACAAATACACCGAATTGATCCAATGTTTGCTGTCGCCCTAAACAAAACTTTTTATAGCGCTCCAAACCTTCTTGGTCTTCATTTATCGAGGAAAAATAATTCCAGATACGTAATACGCAAGGATAGCCTAGAGTTTGTATCGTATCTAAAATCGAACGATACGCATCTTCTGTCGCAGAAACGATGTCATCATAATTAGTCTCATCTAACAACAGATGACCAAATAAAACATCATCATTAAAAGATATCTGAATGCCATTGATTGCTGTTGTTTGCACAGGCGCATCGCTATACCAAACCTCAACGACATTTGATAAAGCTAAATTAGGCAAGCCAACAGAGAAAAGTGGTTTTTTAGTATTTTCCTTGCTCGCTATGGATGCATAACGAATAGCTGCCAGCACATTTTCATCAGACTCAAGGGCTGATATATTCTCTACAGGAATAAATTGGACAGAAAAAGGAAGAGGCATAAAGTCGCTAGATAAGATTAATTAATTATTTTGGGGCGGTGATTATCACACGGATACGCCATTTAATTCGAGTTTTTTTGAACAAAACTATCAACACTGCTTAAAAGCAAGCCATTTACCGTCTCTGCAACCATATAGATGGTGTCTGCTTTTCTCAAATAACGCTTATAACTGATGGGATTAAGTGAACCAAACTGTATCTCCACCCCATTAAAAAAAACACTCAATCGCTTGTTATCCAAGCCAAAGATAGATAAATCTTTGCCTTTAACAGAATACTGAGCATCTACTGTATCGGAAAGCAAGGTCAGTAAATGTTTGATCTTACGATTATCTACAGATGCTTTGATTGGACTTACCATCATCCATTTATTCGATATTTTTTCTAATTCTATATTTGATGCTAGTTTTTTTTCTTCCGTTATGTTCCGATAAATACGAATAGAAACAATCTCATCGCCCATACTTTCATCATAAAGTGTGTTGACTGCTACTCTTGGGGTATTTAACTGCTGGATGATAAAAGCAATAAGGGCAATCACTAGCAGTAGTAATACCCCATTAAGAACCCAACGCTTATGTATTGTTGTCATTATAATAGATAAATGTAGAAACAGAGCCTCTATCATACCTGCAATAGCAAAACCTGAAAAATAAAATAAATCTAAGGAATGAGCACGAAATAAGTTCCCGATCTTATAACGCA
>CAZQTJ010000137.1:0-5825 GCA_964596035.1 uncultured Cocleimonas sp.
ACCATTGATAGTTATCTTCTGCACTACCGCAACCACCACAGGATGAACCACATGCTGCGCCAACTGTATTTACTTTACCTTTGTTAATCCAATACTCCAAAGCGAATTTAGCGGCTTCTGGACTTATATCAAAACGATTGACGATTTCGCCTAAGCCGACAATTTCTCTCTGCTGTAGATAGTTGCGTATTTCACCCAGTATCATAAGGAGGACACCTGCACTAAAGCACCGCGATGATTTTGTTTGCCTTTTAAATAAAATAGGTAAACCGTAAAAATTAGCAACGCAAGCAACCCCATAACCCATAGTATTGATTGGCTTGGATGTGCGGTAAAGGTCGCGACTTGATAGAAAACAACGGCAGCGACATACGCCAAGCCACTGCTCCATAACACACCCATCGTAGCCCAACGTGCGCCAACTTCCCGCACCATTGCGCCTGTTGCGGCAACGCAGGGGAAGTACAGCAGGATAAATAGGAGATAAGCAAATGCGCCCACTTTGCCATCAAAACGGCTGACCATTGCGCCAAAGGTCGCGAGACTTACGCCCTGCTCTTCTGCACTTTTCTCGATACTGTCAACATGGTTATCAATCGCACCTAAGCCTAACGGGTCGGTAACACTTTCTAATGCACCCCGCAAATTCACTGGCACGGTCGCAACCGCTGCTTTTAAGCTTGTCAGCAAATTAAAATCAGGCGTAGCTTCAGTCGCCACCGCCTGACCATCCACGCTAGAATATAAAGTATCTAAAGTGCCAACCACGACCTCTTTCGCTAACAAACCTGTAATAATTCCCACTGTTGCCGGCCAGTTATCTTCTGAAATACCCATTGGCTCAAACACAGGCGTGATGAACTTAGCAGTGGCGCTTAGTAGCGATTTTTCGCTACCTTGATTACCAAAACTACCGTCTGTACCCAAACTATTCACCACATTAATGAGTGCCACCACAATGATGATGATTTTTCCTGCGCCGAGAATAAACCCTTTTAATTTATTCCATGCATTGATCAATACATTTTTTACCTGCGGGATTTGATAGGTCGGCAACTCCATAAAAAAGTGTTCTGCCTCGCCCTGCAATAACGTCTTTTTAAAAATAAGCGCGGTCAATACGGCAAAGGCGATACCCACAATGTACAATAAAAAGACAATATTCTGCCCACCAACAGGAAAGAAAGCCACAGCAAACAATGCAAACACAGCAAGACGCGCGCCACACGACATAAACGGCGACATCATCACTGTTAAAATACGCTCACGCTCATTTCCCAACGTCCGCGTTGCCATAATGCCGGGCACATTACAGCCAAAGCCAATAATTAACGGCACAAACGCCTTGCCCGACACGCCTAATTTACGCATCGAGCGGTCAACCACAAACGCCGCGCGCGCCATATAGCCCGACTCTTCCAGCAAGGTCAGGAATAAAAACAAAGCACCAATGATAGGAATAAACGTAGCAACAACTTGAATACCACCGCCGATACCATCAGCCAGCAAGGTTATTAACCATTCTGGCGCACCGAGACTACTCAAAACCACCCTACTCCCGTCCACAAAAAACGCCTGTGCCGTCAGGTCAAAAAAGTCGATTAATGCGCCACCAAAATTAATACTAAACAAGAACAACAAATACATTAAAACAATAAAAATAGGCACACCCGTCCAGCGCCCTAGCACCCATTTATCTACCTTATCAGAATGTGTGCGCGTGACCTTACCACGCTCTTTTACGACTTGTTTTGATAACAACATCGACTGCTCAAAACGGCTGTCTGCCAATAAAAAATCAAGCGCTTCGCCTGTCTCGCTTTCTATCGCCTCACGGGTGGATTGATGATTTTCTGCGATTAATAACTGCTCCAGATTTTGACTGCGTGATAATGAAGCATTACTTGCCGACAAGTGAGTCAATGCCGTTTCTATCGCCGTAACGTAGCGAATATCACGCGCCTTCGCCTGTGTCATATCATAGTCAACAATCGCCTGATACAGCGCCTCAACCGAGTCAGGCTGTTTTAAAGAAATGGCAATGACAGGACAATCTAACTGCGCCGACAACTGCGCTACATCAATCGTCATACCGCGCTTATGCGCAATATCCATCATATTTAATACAACGATGGTCGGTACACCCATTTCACGCAGTTGCAGGGTTAAATAAAGACCGCGTTGCAAGGTACTTGCATCCACGATATTCAAATAAACAGAATCAGGGTTTTCTGCCACAAATTGACGTGCTATTTTTTCATCAACCGAGGTCTCCTCTAAACCTAAAGAATACGTTCCTGGCAAATCGACGACATGATAGCTGTTATCATTATGGTAAAACTCACCCTCTTTACGCGCAACCGTCACCCCCGCCCAATTACCCGTGCGCTGGCGAGAACCTGTTAGATGATTAAACAGCGTGGTTTTACCTGAGTTAGGATTACCCACCAATGCCATTCTAACAGCAGATTTATTATCTAAAGGCTGTTTGTCCGTATCACAGCAAGACTTCATAACTTCACACCTAATGGTTTCACCTGAATCTGGTCTGCAATTTCACGACTCAGACTAATGCGCGTATTACCACTCGCCAATACCACGTCGCCACTACGGTTACGCAAAACACCTACGTCTAAACCCACACCAAGCCCCATTCCCAGTAAACGAGTACGCATCGCCTGCGCTGTTTTAATAGTCGTAATATTAAATAATTCAGACTCCGTAGCATCCATTAAAGACAAGTTATTCATCGTAAAAACAGCTCCTATATTGATATATCCAATCATAGTATATTAGAGTTTATCTATTTGCAAATGAGAATTATTATTAAATAGTGATATTTTTTGCCTGATGATTTTATAGAGATCAAGGGAAGTAGTCACTGTAAAATAGTCCGCAGAAATAGGCTGTATATTTCGGAACAATTCAGTACACTAGCCCTATGAGTTATCAAGTTCTTGCCAGAAAATGGCGACCTCAAAATTTTGCCGAAATGGTTGGGCAACAGCATGTGCTTAAAGCGTTAATTAATGCTTTAGACGGCGACCGTTTGCATCATGCTTATTTGTTTACGGGTACGCGCGGTGTCGGTAAAACAACGATTGCACGGGTTTTAGCTAAGTGTCTTAACTGTGAAATGGGCGTAACGTCTGAGCCTTGCGGTACCTGCGGAAGTTGTCGTGAAATTGCGGAGGGGCGTTTTGTTGACTTGATAGAGGTTGACGCTGCTTCGCGTACTAAAGTTGAGGATACCCGCGAGTTACTGGACAATGTTCAATATGCACCGACGCGTGGGCGTTTTAAGGTTTATCTTATTGATGAAGTGCATATGCTCTCTGGGCATAGTTTTAATGCCTTGTTAAAAACCCTCGAAGAGCCACCCCCTCACGTTAAATTCCTTTTTGCTACCACTGATCCACAAAAATTACCTGTTACGATACTTTCACGCTGTTTACAGTTTAATCTCAAGCGTATGCCTGTTGATATGATCACTGGGCATTTATCACATATTCTCAAAAAAGAAGACATTAATAGCGATGATGCTTCTCTGCGCCTTATTGCACGCGGTGCTGATGGCAGTATGCGAGATGCGCTGAGTTTATTAGATCAAGCAATTTCTTTTGGTAATGGCGTACTAAAAGAAGATGATGTTCGTGAAATGTTAGGCACTATTTCACATGAGCCGTTGCTCAATTTATTGCAGTCGGTTGCCGCTGCTGATGGCGTGGCGATTCTTGAGGGTGTCGAACAAATGGCAGGGGTAACACCTGATTTTGAAGCCGCAACCGATACGCTGATTACTTTGTTGCACAAAATGGCGGTGTTACAAGTCGTCCCTCAAGCAGAGGAAGATGATGAGGCGGTTAGGCAATTAGCGAATCAATTTAGCCGCGAAGATGTGCAGTTGTATTATCAAATTGCAATGCACGGACGGCGTGATTTACCTTTATCGCCTGACCCGCGCAGTGGTTTTGAGATGATCTTTTTACGCTTGCTAACCTTTAGACCTTTAGGTGATATTGCGCCACCTGTTAGTACTGCAACTGAACATAAAGCGATCCCCATACCATCGCAAAAAAACACACCTACTGAGCCACAAAGAGAACATAAAAAAACACTGGAAACTAAAAAATCAACCTCAAGCGTCACGGAAAAATTACCCCCCGAAACTGCAACGATAGACACGAAGGTAGGCACTCCCCCTATTATTGATGATGCACCTCCGTGGGGAGAGTCACGACCTCCTGTTAGTGCGCCCCAACAGGGCATATCAAAAAAAAAACGGGATACTCAAGAGGTCGTTGAAGCAGTAAAAACTGCCCCAGTTAAAGTAGCACAAGACAAAGTTACCGTTGCAGAAATGCTAACAGGTGAGCAAGCGATATGGCATGAGATAGTGCCGCAATTAGCTTTGACAGGGCGCTCGGCAGAGATAGTTAAGCATTGCGTATTAAGCAACCATGTCGAAAATAATATTACCCTTGCTATGGACAGCTCAGGTGAAAATTTACTATCAAAAACAGCGTTACAAGAAATAGAAGCAGCACTACAGACGTACTATAATAAACCCCTAAACTTGCAAATTAAGACGCAAGATTTAACAACAGAAACACCCGCAGAACGTATTGGCAGACAGCAACAAGAACGCCAAACGTTGGCGGAAGACTTGATGCAAAAAGACTCATTTGTACAAGATTTACAACACCGATTTGAGGCTAAACTTGTGCCTAATTCGGTTAGACCAAAATAATTTATATAAAGGATAAAAAACTATGATGAAAGGTGGACTTGGCGGCTTAATGAAGCAGGCACAAAAAATGCAGGAAGATATGCAACGCGCTCAAGCAGAAATAGCCGCTATTGAAATTACAGGCGAGTCGGGTGGTGGTTTAGTTTCAGTTATCATCAATGGTCAGCACGAATGCAAGCGCGTGAATATCGACGCGAGTTTAATGGCAGACGACGACAAAGAAATGGTGGAAGACTTAGTTGCAGCGGCATTTAATGACGCGGTACAAAAACTCGCCGTAACGTCTAAAGATATGATGTCGGGCGTAACCGATGGCATGAGCCTCCCAGGTGGCATGAAAATGCCGTTTTAACCCCTTAAGTTAATCAATATATGTCCGATTCCTCGCTGCTCAATGAATTAGTCGATGCCTTAAAATGCCTACCTAGCGTGGGCGCGAGGACAGCGCAACGTATGGCGTTTCATTTATTAGAGCATGACCGTGAGTCGGCATTAAAGCTTGCGGATACATTACGCTTGTCGATGGAAAATATCGGGCATTGCAAGCGTTGCCGCACGTTTACAGAAGATGAAATTTGTCGCGTTTGTAAGAACGAAAACCGACAACAAGACTCCCTCTGCATCGTCGAAAATCCCTCTGATGTTTTAGCTTTGGAACAAGCAACGGCTTATCGAGGCTACTATTTTGTGCTAATGGGAAAACTCTCTCCTTTAGATGGCATAGGCCCTGACGAGCTTGGCTTAGATTTACTCGACGAGCGACTCGCTGAAGGTCAAATAAAAGAACTGATATTAGCAACAAACCCAACAGTCGAAGGCGAAGTGACAGCCCACTACATTAGCGAGTTGGCAGAAAAATACAATATCAATACGACACGTATCGCCCACGGCGTACCCGTTGGTGGCGAGTTAGATTATGTCGATAGCGGCACATTATCACATGCCTTTTCTGGACGGCGACGTTATTAACTATTTTTTGAGTATCTTCTCATAAACAATAGGCAATACCACACTTTATTTTAGGGAGTCATTGGCTTGATGATGACGTATTAGGAGTGAAAGCGTTCGCTTTTAA
>CAZQTJ010000138.1:0-5791 GCA_964596035.1 uncultured Cocleimonas sp.
CAGCAGAACTTCCCGATTAAAACCGGCGAAACCGCCTTTCTGTTCTTGCAGCACTGTAATGGTCTAATAAATCTGGAAGGATTAATAGCCTATAATTCACCAAAAATAGGACAAAATAATGACCCGTATAACACGAAAACCAGAATCAATTTTACCCCTCATCTGTTAAGCTTTGTACTAAATTGATGTATAAATTTACAAAATTTTTTCCATAGCGGTTATTGTGTATAAAAATCTTAATAAAAACAAAAAGATAATATAATTTAAAAGTTTGAATTGGCAGAGGTAAAGGAGCAAAACCGCAGGTTTAAACAGATGTTTGCTGTATGGCAATACAATGCCTACAAACACGGAATGAAAGAATCACAGCTCAAAATGGCATTGCCCAAGATTGATCGTGAACGTTCCGATAATGAAAAGCGGTGATTCAAGGTAATGAGCTTAGATCTAAAGAAGCAAAGCAATCCATTTTCTACCGGAGGCGGTGGAGCTAACTTTGAAACTAGAGTTCAAACAGCTTTTGCTATTGCTTTGTTAACCCAGTCCTGTGTTCCATGTTTGTCGCAGAGTATGAGAGCTAAAGAACTCAAGTTCCAGAATAAGTACGACGGTTCCAACACTGATGACTTTGTTTTAGTTGCTAGAGACTCAGGATTTAATGAAAGTAGGTTATACGCACAAATTAAGCATGAAATAACTATCAGTGAGTCCACTGGTACAGCAAAAAAAAGCTCTACTTTTTCAGAGGTTATAAATAGTGCATGGAAAGATTTCAAAAATGAAAAATTTGACCCGGACAGGGATTCTATTGCATTGATAACAGGTGTTCTGCCTAAATTAGATGTTAACAACACCCTTCCAGTACTTGAGTGGGCTAGATACTCATCGAGTGCATCAGACTTTATCAAGAAGTCTAAGACTAAAGGCTTTACTAGTGAAGCGAAGTTAGCAAAGTTAAATGTCTTCAGAGCTCAGTTAACGAATGCGAATTCTGGGAAAGGTGTCACTGATGATGAATTATGGAACTTTCTCCGCGTTTTCTACATAGTCTCTTTTGATGTCGATACCAAAGAGTCGGTAGTTGCTAATTTGCTGTCTTCACTAATTCAGTGTTATTCAAATGAGCCAACTTCTCTAGTTTTATCTAGAGTGATTACCTGTGTGCAAGAGTTTAACCAGAATGCGGGAATATTAACGATTGAAAATATACCTCAGGATGTAAGTGAATTATTCCAAGCTCAGTGCAAAGTGAATTTTGAAGCTGACCTTTTGAAGTTGCGTGAGCGAGGGAATTACATTTATGAAGGGATATCGAGCACAATTGATGGCTTTCACGTTCAACGAGCTGAATATTTAGCTCAAATTTCAGAAGCCTATGAAGAAGCCGAACTCCTATTTGTTACTGGTGCTAGAGGCACTGGAAAATCGGGCATCGTGAAAGATTTTGTTTCTACAAAAGGTAAAGATGTTCCCGTTTTTTACTTGAGGTCTGAAGATTTAGACCGAAGCCACCTTAATGAAGTTTTTGCATCCATAGGTATGGACTCTAGTTTAGGACAAATTGAAGGCTTCTTGTCACTACTTCCTGAGAAAGTTTTAGTTATTGAGTCTATTGAAAAAATCCTTGAGCTTGAGCATCAGGATGCATTTATTGATTTGCTTCGTTTTGTTAAGCAACAAACAGGTTGGACTGTCATAGCTACAGGACGCGATTACGCTTATCACCAGCTTGCGTTTAATTTCTTACAACCCAACGGCGTCAGATTTAGTAGTGTAAACATACAAGGGTTAACAGAAGAGCAAGTAAATCAAATATGTGAACATGTTCCAGAGCTTAAAGGGTTAACCTCTAATCGTGCGTTGGTTGAAATACTCAAAGTTCCATTTTTTATTGAAATAGCTGTAAGAGCAATAAATAACAATGCACAGTTCCAAACAGGTGATACAGAGATTGATTTTAAAAACATTGTTTGGTCTTCAGTTATTGCAAAAGAACAAGAGCGCAAGGCTGGTATGCCTGTTAAGCGTAGAAAAGTTTTCATCGATATAGCTAAAGAACGCGCGAAAAAAATGGTGTTCGGTATTTCAGCAGATGAATTCGATGCGGAAGTAATTTCAAAATTAGAAGAAGATAACCTCATTTATCGTGATCCCAGAACTTCAACGATAAGCCTACACCATGATGTTTTAGAAGATTGGGCATTAGAGGAGTTTATCGAAGATGAATATACTAAAAACTATGGCAATTTAGCAAGCTTTCTACTGGCCATAGGCAATGAGCCAGCAATTAGTCGAGCTTTTAGGTTGTGGCTATACAGACGATTGCAATTCGACTCATCTACTGATGAGTTGATTGAAAATATATTAAGTGATGATGAAGTAGAGAGTTTTTGGAAAGATGAGGCTATTTCGGCGATCTTACAACATGATAGGCCTAGAAAGTTTATTGATGTGCTTAAATCGCAACTTATCAAAAATGATTGTGCACTACTCATCCGTTTTTGCTTCATTTTAAGAATTACATGCCAAAGCCCAAGCTCGCAATATCAAAGCTTACTTAAAAAGAACAACAAGTCTGGAATTCTGGAGTCATTGTTTTTGCTTCCTTATGGTAATGGTTGGGGGGCGTTTTTTAATTTTCTTTACGATATAAGGTCAGAGTTGAGCCAATCTACGCACAGTCATATAGTTGAATCTATAAATGATTGGCGCGGAATCATAAATATTTATGATGATTTGCCCGAAGATTCTAGGGTAGTTGGTTTATTGGCTCTATGGTTATTGGAACCAGTAAAAGATTCATACCGAAATGAGAAATATAGAAAAAAAATACTTAGTGCGCTTTTAAAGGTATCACCGGCAATTGAAACTGAATTTGATGAGCTAATGGCTAAAGATGTATTAATATCTAAAGTCAGCCCAAGGAGGCTTAGCTATGTAGATGAGCTTGCAAATTTGGCTTCAATTGGTAGTGATGTTCCGTTGCTGTGTAAGTTACGACCAGATTTTATCATTAAGCTATCAATGCATGAGTGGCTATTGCAAGAGCTTGAGGAAGACGACTATCGATATCATCGAATTGATGTAGAAGAATCCTTTGGACTTGATCGAAATCGAGATTTCTTTCCTCCAAGTGGGGCAAAAGGACCATTTAAATACTTATTGTATTACCATCCTAAAAAAGCTTTAGATTTCATTATCGAATTATGTAACGTCACAGCAAAGAAGTACGCTACATCTGAATTCGCAGCTCCTAAAGATGGGGCGTTCCTTTCTGATGAAGTATCTGTTAGAACTTTTTCTTTGAAACTCAACGATGGAACGCTCGTACCACAGTATGCTTCTACTCATTTGTGGACGGGTTATAGAGGTCAATCTACTTTACCCTACCTGCTACAGTGTGCACTTATGGCATTGGAGAATTGGCTAGTTGAGTATGTAAGTAAGTGTGGCGAAGACAACCAAATAGATTGGATTTATGATTATCTTTTACGAAACAGTAATTCTGTAATGGTAACTTCGGTGCTCACGTCAGTAGCAGTAGGCTTTCCTGACAAGGTAAAGAAAGCGGCATTTCCGATGCTAAGTACGCCCGATTTGTATAATTTAGACTTGATTCGTATGACATCTGAAATGGGAAGGAGTGAGCTAAACTGGTTTGGATTCGATAGAGATATTATGTCTAAAATCTATATCCAAGAAAGAAGAAAGGCTGCTCTTAGCCCTTGGAGGAAAGAATCATTAGAAACGTTGTTAGCTAGATTACAGTTTGACACAGAGCTAAGGGACGATGTTATTGAGATTGTTGATAGTCTTAAAAGTGAAGCCTATAGTCGTAACGAAAAAAGTCTTAAATATCTTGTGCATCGAGTTGATACAAGGTCTTGGGAGGCGGTAGAAGATAAGGAAAATAATCGGATTTTACTTCGAAGCTCATCTGAACTACCCGAAGATTTAAAACAAGACCAACAAGAGTTTAATGACCGGCACGCTATAGATAATTCTGTAACTACTCTTAATCTGTGGGCAAGGAAGCTATTTGAAGAACAGCAGTTTAACAAGGAATATTTTAGTTCATATGATGATGCGTTAAGTGCGGCGAAAGAGTTACTTGATGCTTATAAAAATAACAGGATACCTAATTTTTCTGAGATGACAGTTGGAGCTATTACGACAGTGGCAGCCGTCTGTATTCGGAATGACTTTAACAACTTGAGTGATGAGAATGTTGAGTGGTGTATAGGAGTAATTTTTGAAGCAATACTCATGCATGCAGATATTTCTGAAGGAACAACGGCTCATGACAAAACGGATCATTATGGCTCAGGAGCTTGTGCATTTGTTTTACCAAAATTATTTGAGCTTGAACTCGATGCTGATGAAAAGAAACATTTAAAACTTGTGTTGGCTACAGCATTAACACACGAAAACCTTAATGTTTCTGCTTATGCAGCTAAAGGAATAAGGGAGTTTCTTTGGTCACGAGATAGTAAATTCGCATCTAGCTGTTTGTGTGGTGCAGTTGAATATGCCAAGTTCCGCAATGAAGAAAATGAAAGTCGGCGTTATTATCACTTAAGAGGGGATGAGCTGGATGCTGCCCATAAAATTTGGGAAAACAAATTAACGGATTTTCGTCTTAACTTTGTTGAAGGTTGTTTTAAGTTATCAGTAGACCAAATTTCTTTGGAAAGCCATTCATCATGGTTCCTGCATTTACCAATGCTAATGATCCCTTTATGTTCTAAAGAGCATGATCATATTTGCTTTATCCAAAAAATAGTCAATTTTGTGTATGAATCTGAATATCATGATTATCGTTCTGGCGATGACGAAAAAATAAATCATGATATTAAAAAGAAAATACAAGATTGCTTAACAGAACACATAATATATTCAAGAAACAACGAATTTTTTCCGTTCAAAGATTTGTTAACGTCTGGATGTTCTAAAGCACCAAGCTTTATTTATTCTTTAACCCTATCATTTCATGTGGCTGTAGAAAAAGAAGGTGACTTTGATTCCATATGGTCGCTTTGGCTCTTGTTAGCTCCAGAGTTACATAATATTGCATTACACGATGTTAATGATCGTTACATCAGTCGACAGAATGATTTGAATACTTTTTTACGTGGCATGCTATATGCCGATTGCCCTTGGCAGGGACATGAAAATGAAAAAAAAGATATGGAGAGAGGAGCTAATTATTTACTGGATTTTGCTAAGAAATCAGGGGGTAATAGTCACGTTTTTGAAGCGTTAACATCTTTGATTTACAACTTTCATGATATATTTTTCGATAAAGGTATTCACATACTTGCAGAGAAGTTTGCGAGTAATCCTGAGTTAATAGCTAAGCAAGTAAATACAGCATTCTATCTGGAGATGGCTATTGGTCGGTATTTGCAACTTGAAAATAGAGGGGCGCTAAGTCGCAAAATGTATGACATTTGTCTTACTTTGTTAACCGGGATAGTTGAGACAGGGTCTGCTAGGGCCTACTACCTTCGAGAGCAGTTAGTTAGGTCTAGGAAAATTAAAGTAGGATAGTAGTGTTGAAGGAGTTCTCTCAGAAGGTGCGAACAATACGTCAAGGGTGGGCGATGATGTCTAATAACTTCATCGCATTTGTACAGAGCTTCAAGAGTGTTAGGGTTAGCTTTAACAATCCTGTTGTGCGGCGCCACACTTCAAAAATGTAAAGTTTTTCTATGTCAACATGTAAAAATTAACAAAAATCTTTACATATATGGTTTTGATTTTTATAATTCATTGATTTTAATAGTTATTA
>CAZQTJ010000139.1:0-2879 GCA_964596035.1 uncultured Cocleimonas sp.
ATAAAAATTCTGCGTTATAAGATCGGGAACTTATTTCGTGCTCATTCCTTAATTATTAATCAAACCCTACGGCAACTAATTTACCATCTATATAAACCAGTGGAATACGGTCTCGCTCCCACACTGGCACACCCATTTCTTGAAAAAGTTTTTTTAATGTGATGCTACATTTTCTTTCTTCTTGATATATTTTCTCTCCGCCTTGGCGAAAACGCACTTCAACATTCTGATCTTTTTCTTTATCAAAGGACTTTATAGCGTTTAATAATTCTACTTTCAATACCCTATTTAGGGATGGTAGGTGTAAGTTTTGACTCACATTCCAAGGGATACACTGATTTTTATCATGCACAGAAAGCGGTGCTAAAATATAAAAATCATTCTGATAACGCCTTACTTCTGCCTGCTTCCAACTCACGCAGGGACTAGCATCAGACTTGGCGTTTAAGACATCACGAATGATATGTTTTAGTTTTTTCTCTGACGGTGCTAAAAACCCCTGCTGATTGATAAAATAACGTATCACGGCATTGCAACGCGCAGGAGATAATATATTAAGTTTGGCGATAGATAATGTGCCTGCACGACTTCCTAGCAATAAAGGCATATCTTGTTGAAGATATTCTGCGAGCAAGCTTTTTGTTTCTGCTTGATGCGAGGCAACACGGGATAAAACCTTATTCACACTCAACCAGCGTTGCTTTAAGCGCGGTATAATTTCATGTCGCAAGTAATTACGGTCAAAACGCTGGTCTTGATTACTTGGGTCTTCTATAAAGTCTAAAGCATGTTGTTTTGCATAGGCTTCTAGTGATGCTCTACTAATATTAAGCAAAGGACGTAAATGCTGACCTTTACCAAAATTACTAAGCACTGGCATTGCAGCTAAACCATTCACTCCCGCACCACGAAATAGCTGAATTAATAAAGTTTCCGCCTGATCGTCTTGATGCTGGGCAGTGAGGAGGACTTCATCTTTCTGTAATAATGTCCTAAACGCGTTGTAACGAGCTTCTCTCGCTATCGCTTCTAGACTTTCACCCTTAGGGATTAGTAGCTTCAAAGAGACAACTTCGCAGTCTACCTTTAAGGTTTTACAGATACTTAAGCACTGTTTTGACCACTGCGATGAGACTATTTGCAAGCCATGATCGACATGCACCGCACGAATTTGAAAGTCTTTAGTCAAACTATTAGCTTGAACTAGCGCATGGAGTAGTACATAAGAATCTAAGCCACCACTGAATGCGATGAGTAGTTTTTTTGATGACGTTAAAGCATTGAGGCTTTGTACTAAACTGTTAGGGTTTAACATACCGCAAGTCAATTATACTTTAAGAGATAAATCAACTTCTTTCATAGAGTATGACTTTATTCTTCAAATTTACCTAATGCCATTAGCTTTTGATAACGCTTTTCGAGTAGCTTATCAATACTTAATGAACGTACTTCACGCAAGGATGATTGCAGTGCTTCTTGCATTGTCTCAGCCACAGCATCGTAGTTTCTATGCGCTCCGCCTAAAGGTTCTGCAATGATACGATCTATTAAGCCCAGCTCACTCAAACGCCCCGAGGTGATACCTAACGCTTCAGCCGCCACATCTGATTTTTTAGCATCCTTCCATAAAATAGACGCACAGCCTTCGGGAGAAATAACAGAGTAGGTACTGTATTCGAGCATCATCACCTTATCCGCAACGGCAATGGCTAGTGCTCCGCCCGAACCACCTTCACCAACCACTGTCGCAATAATAGGCGTGCGTAATTTAGACATTTCAAAGAGGTTACGTGCTATTGCTTCACTTTGTCCGCGCTCTTCCGCGCCAATACCTGGATATGCACCTGGGGTATCAATAAAGGTAAAGATGGGGATGTGAAATTTTTCGGCAAGCTTCATTAGACGCAAAGCTTTACGGTAACCCTCTGGACGAGGCATACCAAAATTGCGTGCAATATTCTCGTTTGTATCACGTCCTTTTTGATGACCTATCACCATTACTGGCTGACCGTCAAAACGGGCGATACCACCGACAATAGCTTGGTCATCTCCATAATGACGATCACCATGCAATTCTTGAAAATCAGTACAAAGGCGCTCGATTAAATCAAAGGTATAAGGGCGTGAAGGATGCCTAGCAAGTTGACCTATTTGTTTTGAGCTTAGTTTACTGAAAATACTCTTCGTCAAAGCTTCTGCTTTTTCTTCGAGTTTCGCAACTTCTTCACCTAAATTAACTTCTGAGTTACTAACGTACCGCAACTCATCAATTTTAGCTTCTAACTCTGCAACGGGTTGCTCAAAATCTAGGAAATCAGCCTTCATAAGAACCTTTCTTTTTGAAATGATAGTGGGGCGAAGAATACCCCAGAGAGCCTTTAAAAACTATCTTTTTGCATAAGAGCAACGAATGACCTTCTATCACTCCTTTGCCTAAAGACCCCTTTCTAACGATATCTAGCTTGAAAAACAAGACGGGACAGATAATTTAAGCTTGCTCTTGTTTAGCAATATCCGCATGAACTTCTTTCATATCTAATGCTTTGACTTTAGCAATAACACCTTCTAAATCTGCCGCACCCATCATGCCTGGCTGAGAAAATAGTACCACCTGTTCACGGAAAATCATTAACGTAGGGATAGAGCGAATCTGGAAGTGAGCACCTAGCTCTTGCTCTGTTTCTGTATCAATTTTACCAAAAACAATATCAGGGTATTTTTCTGATACGTCTTCATAAACAGGGGCAAATGAACGACAAGGACCACACCAAGGTGCCCAAAAGTCGATAATAACTATATCGTTTTTGTTGATTGTATCTTCAAATGTATCTGCTGTTATATCTACGGTTGCCACACTGTTTTCCTTTTCGTTATTTATT
>CAZQTJ010000139.1:2979-5754 GCA_964596035.1 uncultured Cocleimonas sp.
TCAACAATATCATTTAAAGATTCGGGATTAAAATAAAAACCAGGGTTAGCAGGCATCATGATTGCCCCCATCCTTGTGAGTTTAAGCATATTTTCCAGATGTATTTCAGAAAATGGCGTTTCTCGAATGACGAGAATCAGTTTTTTACGTTCTTTTAGTGCCACATCAGCGGCACGTTCTAATAAGTTTCGGCTACTTCCCATGGCAATAGAGGATAGCGTTCCCGTAGTACACGGACAAATAACAGTTGCATCTGCTACACCGCTACCGCTTGCAATGGGAGCTAACCACTGCTCTTTTTCAAAAACGCTAATCTGCCCTGCTTTGGCTTGATATTTTTTAGTAAAAAACAACTCTACTTCTGACGCACGAACGGGAAGCTGTAAATCAGTTTCCATTTTGATAACGATATGAGCAGGTCGAGAAAGCAATAAATAGATTTGCGAACCCGCTTTCACTAGCTCTTCTAACAAACGCAAACCATAAACCGCTCCAGACGCACCTGTCATAATCAAGGTCACAGTCGCTGGCTTTCTTTCCTGTATCACTTTTGCAAACCTTGCAGTAACTTATCGTGTATTCCTTCGAACCCACCATTACTCATGACTAAAAGTTGATCACCCGTTTTACTATTGCTAACAACCTCTTCAACTAATTGGTCTATATTGCGATACAGGCTCGCCTTGCTACCTAGGCTTGCTACAATTTCTTCCATATTCCAATCAACATCATCGGGTTGATATAAAACCACTTGATCCGCAGTCTTTAAAGAGTCAACTAAACTTTTTTGATGTACACCCAAACGCATGGTATTTGATCTTGGTTCTAAAATAGCAATAATTTTTCTATCTCCCACATTCGCGCGCAGACCTTCTAAGGTTGTTTTAATTGCAGTTGGGTGATGAGCAAAATCATCGTAAACACGAATATTGTTAACCTCTCCCCGTAATTGCATACGACGCTTAATACCTTTAAATTCACTTAAAGCATCGATAGCATGCTGAACAGGAACACCCACATGACGTGCAGCAGAAATTGCAGCTAAGGCATTGCTAATATTATGCTTGCCAAGTAAATCCCACTTAACTACCCCCTGATCTTCGCCATTTAAGAATACACGAAATTCACTGCCATCTGCTTGAAGGTACTCAACCTGCCATTCTGTCTCTCTCTGGTCTTTGATGTTGGCTTTATTTTCTGCCGAAAATTTTTCGACCTTCGTCCAGCAACCTCGCTCTAAAACATCATCTAAATTATTGTCTTCATTATTAGAAACCACTAAGCCTTTACTTGGCACAATACGCATAAGGTGATGAAACTGTGTTTTTATTGCCTCCATATCAGGAAAAATATCCGCATGATCATATTCAAGATTATTTAATACGAGGGTTTTGGGATGATAATGTACAAACTTAGAACGCTTATCAAAAAAGGCGGTGTCATATTCATCAGCTTCAACCACAAAGAATGGCGTATCACCTAAACGGGCAGAAACCCCAAAATTCTCTGGCACACCGCCAATAAGAAAACCAGGACTCAGGTCGGCATATTCAAGAATCCACGTTAAAATACTCGCTGTTGTCGTCTTGCCATGCGTTCCCGCCACCGCTAAAACCCAGCGGTCTTTTAATATATGTTCATATAGCCATTGGGGACCTGATGTATAGGCGTTATTTTGATTTAGCATATCTTCAACAACGTCCATACCACGTCGCATAAAGTTGCCCACAACTATCTCATCAGTATCTTCATCTATATTTTCAGACAGAAAGTCCTGACGAATTGTGACACCTTGAGAAGCCAATAAGGTGCTCATTGGCGGATATATATTTTTATCCGACCCTGTGACTTCTATGCCAGAAGCTTTTGCTAATAAAGCAATACCACCCATAAAGGTGCCACAAATACCTAGAATATGTATTTTCATATTTGTCTTATACGGTTGAGTTAGTCTAAATCTTCAAGTTCATCAATCAGGCTTTTTTTCTTATTTTTCGCTTGTTGATCTAATTTTCCATCATTTATTAAATAACGTCGTTGCTGTAACCAAGCTGTTCGTAGGGTATCATAATCATCTTCAGAGATACCTTTTAAAGAGGCTTCTACGGATAATAAATCGCCGCGTTTATCAACACTGTCGAGAAGATAATAGGCGGCAGAGTAATTTAAATAGAAGCTAGGGTTTGTAACGGTATCAACCACTTTAGCAACGCTATCTCTAACACTAGAAGAGCCTAGAACAGGAAGCATAACATAAGGTCCTGAAGGCACTCCCCAGACTGCTAAAGTTTGCCCAAAGTCTTCGTTATGTTTTGGCAAGTCGATTTTTGATGCGACATCAAAAAAACCTGCTAGACCTACCGTGCTATTAATAACAAACCGTCCCGCATCGGATACGGCATCTTTTGGCTTTAACTGTAGCAAGGAATTAAGTGCATTGGGAACGTCTTTAAAATTTGAGAAAATATTAGTGACACCTGTATCGATAAATTCAGGCATTATTTTCTTATATCCTTGTCCTGCTGGCTTAATGACAAAATCATCGACTGATTTATTGAATAGATAAGCATCTCGATTGAAGGCTTTCCAAGATGCTGGCTCAATGCTCGTTTCTGGAGAGGATTTCCCTGTAAGATCCGCACTAATAGAGGCGCACCCACCGAGCCAGAAGAAGACAAGAATAAGCCCTAAACACTGTTGATATTTGATGATTATTTGGTTCATCCTATCCCCTATTAATCTTATTGAATTATGACGATTGCCGCCTCTTTTGAA
>CAZQTJ010000140.1:0-5721 GCA_964596035.1 uncultured Cocleimonas sp.
CGACTATATGGTTTTACATTTTCCATATGAGTAAGCGGAGAAGGATATTTATGGCACCCTTCATATATCGCTTTACACTTTATTGGCTATTTTCGTAGCCCGTATGTAGCCTAAGCGGAATACGGGAGATCGTAGCAACGCGCTATCCCGTATTACGTAAACTTCATACGGGCTACAAAAGTGTAAACTACTTTTTAAATATATGAAGGATGCCATATTTATTAATAAAAACTTGGAGTTCCTTTAGAGTTACCTTAGGTAACGACTAAATTAAATCAAGCGCACGTAAAGTAGCTCTATTAAGTTTTCCTGTCGGAAGCCCATTTTGACGCTGGAAAGAGGTTAAAGCGGAAACAGTACCAGGTCCTAATTTTCCATCAATTCTTCCTGGGTTAAAGCCTTTTTTAGAGAGAGCTGTTTGAATACGGAAAATAGCATTTGCTTTTGTTAGGCGCACTTTTGGTTTGCTAATGCTATGGGTTTTCTTGACAACTCTTTTGCTTTTAGCCTTCGTCATTGACTTTGTGGTTTTATAAGTTTTGACTACTTTTGATGGATGGTAGGTGTTTGCTTTAGCGACCTTGGTCAATGTATTTGCTCTAATGCGTGTCGGAGAAGCCATCTTTCTAGAGTAGCTAGCTTTTCTAATATTATATTTTTTTACTACTCTCTTGCGTGATTGCGTCTTACGCATCTTCTTGTGTGATTGAGTCTTAGTAACTTTTTTATATTTTGGATATTTACTTACATGCGCCTTCTTTTTGTAATGTTTAGATGAGTTTGTTTTACATACAACTTGACGCCATACATATTTAGCAGAAGATGTTTTTACACGATATCTTTTTGTTGTATAGCGGGCGGGAGTACGAACCGTTTTATATTGCGCAGGAGAAATAAGTTTTTTAATTTTTATGTGCTTATAAACAGCAGGGCGTGGTGATTTTATAGTTTGAGCTGGTCGTACTAAGATTTTACGGCTTACGTTTTTATAAATAGCTGGAATCTTAACACGGCAAAGTATTTCTCCCGTAGAGTTGTCGATTCTTGTTATTAAGCCCTTACCTTTTTTCCATGTAAGATAACTAGGCTTAACCATGACGCGTTTTGTTACCGTTTTATATTGAGCAGGAATAACCCGTTGAGTGTAGCTTGCTGCTTTAACTAATACTTTTTTCGTCGTCCATCCATATTGGGCTGCACGTACGAATACACGTTTAGAACTAGCTTTTTTAAGTAATACCTTTTTACTTAAGGTTTTGTAAGTAGAAGGTTTTTTTACTTTAGCGTAACACTGTCCAGGTTTTGCAGGTGGTAAGCCAATATTTTTTTTGTTTGATTTCTTCTTCTTTTTCTTCACGCAAACACTGCAAACAGGTCTCTCAACTTCAACGACTCGAGTTCTGACAATAGTTTTAACCTGTTGTTTATGACTAACTTGACTTCCCCCGTAGTTATTATTGTTATGACTGGGTTGTATCTGCTGTTGGCTACATCCTGCTAAAATTCCAGCTAATAGGATGCTTGAAACGGAAAGTTTGATGGGGGTATTCATGGCTTATTTCCTGTTTATTTATTGCTAGGAGCAATAGAAATTAATAGTGATGATAGTGGGTTTTTCTCGATAGCTAATTAGAATTAAGCAACGAATTAACCTCTTTAATTAACTCAGTCTATTCATCGAAAGGGAAATTCGAAGGTAATTCTTGCTAAACGGTCTTGTTTTGCGTATGGGGGATTATTGTTGCTAAGAGGTGAAAATTAATCATTTGGATGCGTGCGGTGGGAGATGACCTATAAATAAGGCTGAAAACACGTATAGTTTCTCTTTATAATCATAAATTTATTGGTGGTCTTGTTTATCCGTTCACGAGTTATGCTGATGTCTCGAAATACTACCGTCAATCATTCAGGGGGGGGATTTCTTCGGATTGCTTGTGATGGTGGAGTGAGTATTCATAAAACTATCAATAAAAGATCAAGTTTGACTTTGCAGGTGGCTTGCTTGCTAAGAATTTAAAGTGATAGGTTTTAGTTGTAATTATCGTTTACTGTACTACTCTATGTCAGTGATTTATAGAAAAGAAATTGATGGTTTACGTGCGCTAGCAGTCATCCCTGTTATCCTTTTTCATGCTGGTTTTGAATGGGTATCGGGAGGCTATGTTGGTGTTGATATATTCTTTGTTATCAGTGGCTATCTGATAAGCTCTATTTTGCTGGGTGAGTTGCAATCAGGTACTTTCTCTGTTCGAAACTTCTATGAAAGACGTGCTCGTAGAATACTTCCTGCCTTATTTGTTGTTTTATTGTGCTGTTTGCCATTTGCGTGGCTGTGGTTGTTACCTGAAGAGTTAAAAGGCTTTGGTGAAAGCCTTATTGCAGTTGTTACTTTTATGTCGAATATTTTATTTTGGCAAGAGACTGATTATTTTACATCAGGTTCTGACCTCATTCCTTTATTGCACACATGGAGCTTGGCAGTTGAAGAGCAATTTTATATTGTTTTCCCTTTATTTTTAGCATTGTTTTGGAAAAGGGGGGGGGCGACCTTATTCATTATCATTAGTGTACTTGCGCTGCTTAGCTTAGGCTTAACCGAATGGGGCTGGCGTTATTTTCCCGAGGCAAACTTTTACTTAATTCCGACACGCGCATGGGAGTTGATGATCGGTGCGCTAGTTGCTTTTTACCTTTTTTATAAGGATAAACCGCAAGGAAAACTGAATGAGGTGGCTAGTTTGGTGGGGCTTGCAATGATCATTGCATCAATCTTTTTCTTAGATAAAAGCCTTCCTTTTCCAAGTGTTTATGCACTGATTCCAACCGTTGGTACGGCACTTGTTATTCTCTTTGCTAATAACAACACGCTGGTCAATAAAGTTCTCTCTTTAAAGTTGTTCGTTGGCATCGGTTTGGTTTCTTATAGTGCTTATCTGTGGCATCAGCCATTATTTGTGTTTGCCCGTGCTTATTATATGGATGAGCCTAATCTTTGGATTACGTCTATATTGAGCATTGGAGCATTGTTTCTAGGTTATTTAAGTTGGCGTTATGTAGAGAGACCTTTTAGAGATAAGCAGAAATTTACTCAAAAGAAAATTTTTGTCTCTGCTTTCGTAGCGAGTTTGTTGTTTATTGCAGTAGGGTTGTTTTTTGTACTTTCAGATGGCGCAATGTATCGTTTTACTTAATTCCATCTTTGAGCCAATGCCAAGCAGTAGGAAGATTGTAATGGTAGACGGGAAGATCAAGAGAAGATATATCAGGATAATGCAATCAACCACTAAGGAATGAGGATTAATCATCTACGAAACTTAACTTGCCTTTTTTCCTCAGTTAGAATGCTCTTGCTCGTTGCGTAGAATAACACTCTTTAAACTAAAAAAAACTGCTATTCTTTTCCTTAGATTAGCCTGAATCTAAACCCACTTCGGAGAAGCAAACATGTCTGACACATCCTACCCTGTATCCACTGAATTTGCGGCACAAGCCAATATTAATGCCGAGCAATATAAAGAAATGTATCAACGCTCATTAGATGACCCTGATGGATTCTGGGCAGAGCAGGCCGAGAAATACGTGTCTTGGTATAAACCGTGGGATGTGGTGTCAGACTGGAGCTTTGCAAAAGATGATCTGCACATCAACTGGTATAAAAACGCCAAACTTAACGTATCGTATAACTGCTTAGATCGCCATCTAGAAACTCGTGGCGATCAAGTAGCGATTATTTGGGAAGGTGACAACCCCGACGAAGCCCGTCATATCACTTATCGAGAGTTACACGCAGAAGTTTCCCGTTTTGCCAATGTATTAAAAGACCGTGGTGTTAAAAAAGGAGACCGTGTTTCCCTTTATTTACCGATGATTCCAGAAGCCGCCGTCGCCATGTTAGCTTGTACACGCATTGGTGCAGTGCATTCAATCGTTTTTGGCGGTTTCTCCTCAGAAGCACTCGCCAGTCGTATAAAAGACTCCGATTGTCAGGTCGTGATTACATCTGATCAATCCATGCGGGGCGGAAAGAAAATCCCCCTCAAAGTCAATGCAGATGCCGCCTTAGCATCTTGCCCTAATGTGCATACCTGCATCGTCGTTAAACGCGGTGGTGATTCTATTGATTGGAACGAAGAGCGCGATGTTTGGTATGCTGATGCCGTCGCCTCAGCAAGCCCCGATTGTCCCGCAGAAGAAATGGACTCCGAAGACCCCCTATTCATCCTTTATACCTCTGGCTCGACAGGTACACCCAAAGGCGTATTGCACTCCACAGGCGGTTATCTTGTGCAAGCCGCCATGACCCATGAAACCGTTTTTGATTATAAAGAAGGTGATATTTATTGGTGTACCGCAGACGTTGGCTGGGTAACAGGACATACCTATGTCGTCTATGGCCCACTAGCAAACGGCGCAACCTCCGTTATGTTTGAAGGCGTGCCAAACTATCCCGACCTATCACGCTTCTGGCAGATAATAGACAAACATAAGGTTAATATTTTCTACACCGCACCAACTGCCATTCGCGCCTTAATGCGCGCAGGTAATGAGCCAGTAGAAGCAACCTCGCGCGAGTCGCTACGCGTGCTAGGAACGGTTGGCGAGCCAATCAATCCAGAAGCATGGGAGTGGTACAGCAAAATCGTCGGCAACGGAAAATGTCCCATCGTTGATACATGGTGGCAGACAGAAACAGGTTCACACATGATGACACCTTTAGCAGGTGTTCACGACCTTAAACCAGGCGCAGCAACCGCCCCATTCTTTGGTGTCAACCCTGTGTTATTGGATGATGAAGGAAAGGTAATCGAAGGTAATCCCGCAGCAGGAAATTTAGCCATAGACCGCCCATGGCCTTCAATGATGCGTAGCGTGTACGGTGACCACCAGCGTTTTTATGAAACCTATTTTGCTCTATTTAAAGGCTACTACTTTACAGGTGATGGCGCACGTCGTGATGCAGATGGCACCTACTGGATAACAGGACGTGTGGACGATGTATTGAATATATCAGGACACCGTTTAGGCACGGCAGAAATCGAATCAGCCCTAGTTTTGCATGACAAAGTAGCAGAAGCCGCCATCGTTGGCTATCCGCACGACCTAACAGGGCAAGGCATCTACGCCTATGTCACACTCATGGCAGGTGAAGAAGGTAGCGATGAGCTAAAAGCCGAGCTAGTAAAACAAGTGCGTAGCGAAATAGGCCCAATAGCCAAAGTGAATATCATTCAATGGGCACCAGGACTACCAAAAACACGCTCAGGAAAAATAATGCGCCGTATACTGCGTAAAATAGCCGTCAATGAAGTCGATAGTTTAGGTGATATATCCACACTAGCCGAACCAGCGGTCGTTGATGACTTAATTGAGAACCGTGAAAATAAGTAATGAAACGGAATAAGCGGGATTATAGCTACAAAAAGTCCCCGCTTTAAGTTGATAAGCTTATTTTGTATACGTGCATTATTCAAAATGCTATTTTATACCAATAATTTCAGACCGAAATTAAGTTCTTTAACAATCAACAACTTAGGGTGGCTGTTTTTTTATTGGTAAAAAATGGAAAAATAGCTTATCTATCTGTTTTTATTATCTATAGTATGAAATAATTGCTGTTCACTGCCGCACAGGCAGCTTAGAAAATAATTAGGATCATTTATCTCTAACAGATCAAGTTCACTGCCGTACAGGCAGCTTAGAAAACGGGTAACGGGTACTTCT
>CAZQTJ010000141.1:0-5677 GCA_964596035.1 uncultured Cocleimonas sp.
CCTGATCATTTTTGTACAGCTTCAAATATAAGCTTAGGGCAATTCAGCAGAATATTTTGTGTATTTAGTCACATTGGTTATTTTTTTTATTATTGCTTGTTAATTTAACCTGAACCCGCATTAGCCAAACGGATTCAGGGAGTCTCTAAACCTGTTTTAGTTACGAGGCTCTGCCTCGTAACTTAGGTTGATGTACTAGGAGCCTAATAGCCCTTCTAATTTTTCAATGAGTGCGTCCATTTCCTCATCTGTGCCGATTGTTATCCGCAGGTAATTATCAATGCGTGGTTTGTTAAAATAACGTACTAACACGCCTTGTTTTTTCAGTGCTAAATAAAGCTGTTCTGCGGGGATGTTATGGTGTGTGGCAAAGACGAAGTTGCTTGAAGAGTCTAGGGTCGTAAAGCCTAGTTTTTTTAATGCTTGGGTGGTTTTTTTGCGTGTGGCGATTATTTTCTGGCAGTTATCATCAAAGTGGGTTTTGTCTTGTATGGATGCTGTACCGCCTTCTATGGCGATACGGTCAATGGGATAGCTGTTAAAGGAGTTTTTAACACGCTCCATGCCGTCGATTAATTGGGCGGGGGCGATAGCGAAACCTAAGCGTAGTCCTGCTAATGAGCGTGATTTTGAGAAGGTTTGGACGACGACAATATTGGCATATTTTTGTGTTAATGGAATGGCGGATTCTCCACCAAAATCGACATAAGCTTCATCGATTAAAATGACTGAATCAGGATTTTTGATGGCGAGTTGTTCTATGGCATCAAGCGGGATGGCGATACCTGTAGGGGCATTCGGGTTGGGGAATACAATGCTACCGTTGTCTTGTGTGTAGTCATCAAAATTAATGCAAAGGTCATCATCTAAAGGAATGGCTTTGGCTTTTATGCCAAAGAGTTTGATGTAGCTGGGGTAGAAGCTGTAGCTAATATCAGGGTAGAGTAATGGTTTGTCGTGATTGAGTAGTGCGGCGAAGCTGTGCGCGAGCACTTCGTCGGAGCTATTACCAACAAATACATTGCTAATATCGACGTGATAATAATCTGCAATGGCTTGTTTTAGTTTGTTGGCATTCGGGTCGGAATATAAACGTAGGTCTTCTGAAACTGCCTGTTGCATTGCCGTTAATGCGAGGGGAGAGGGCGGGTAGGGATTTTCGTTGGTGTTGAGTTTAATGTATTGCGTGTCCTGCGGTTGCTCTCCAGGGGTGTAGGGGTCTAGCTCGTGAGTGCGTTGGCTCCAGAATTTGCTCATAATGATATTTTCTTATTTTAAGGGGAAGTCTCAATCTTATCGGGGTAGAGTCTTGCTATCAATATCTGCCATTGTTTTTGTTGTTCTTGTGTGAGTTGTAGCTGTTGGCACAGTTTGGAAAATATTGCGGGCTTGAATCTGCGTTTGGCTAAAATAGCATCGGTTTCTGCATCTTTAATATCGCAATGTATGACGCTGAGTTGTTGCGCTAAGCGAATGGTGTCGTGATGCTCGGCGATGGCATCTTGAATTTGCTGGGCATAGCGAATTTGTAGAGTATGAATTTCAGATTGTCTGGCTAATAGCGTTTCAATATCGCCAAATTTGCGTAGTAATTTAGCGGCAGTTGACATGCCAACACTCGGCACACCAGGAATATTGTCACTCTTATCACCCGCTAGGGCGAGTTGTTCGGCGACTTGGTAGGGATAGATGCGATAGCGTTTGTGAAAACTTTTAACGCTGTATTTGTAGTTGCGCTGGTAGCTCCACCAAATATCATTATCACGAATGAGTTGTTGTAGGTCTTTATCTGCGGTGATGATGTTGATGCGGTAGTTTTGTTGCCGCAGTTGTGTTGCCCATGTGCCAATCAGGTCATCGGCTTCATAATCAAAGCTGGATGATTGATAAAAACCAAGCGCATCGAGAAAAGCACGGCAATATTTAAATTGCAATGCAAGTTCAGCTGACATGGGTTTGCGATTGGCTTTGTAGTCGGGGTATAGCGCCTTGCGGTGGGAGTTTTTGAGTTTTTCATCAAAGGCAAAAGCGATGGTAGCAGGGCGTTCAGTTGAGAGGAGTTGATAAACAAAATGGAGAAAGCCAGCAACGCCGTGAGTGGGGTTGCCAGCGGTATCGGTCGTCGCTTCTTTGCAATAATTCCACGCCTCATAAACGTAGATATTGGAATCAATTAACCATGCGGTTTTTTTCTGCATCGTTATATTTTAAGCTAAACTTTTACGTGCGGCCGCAATTCTTGCTCTAACTTGCGCGGGCGCTGTGCCACCTAAGTGGTCGCGTGCAGCAACCGAACCTTCTAAGCTTAAGACATCAAACACATCGGCGCTGATGGTGTCGGAGAATTGCTGTAATTCCTCCAAACTCATCTGGCTTAAATCTTTGCCTGTTTCTACGCCATAAGCAACGGCTTTTCCGACCACCTCATGGGCATCACGAAAGGGTAGGTCTTTGCCTACTAAATAGTCGGCAAGATCGGTTGCGGTGGAGAAGCCTTGCATGGCTGCTTGGCGCATACTATCGGCTTTGACTTCAACATGAGGCATCATATCGGCATAGGCGCGTAGGCAGCCTAACAGCGTATCGACGGTATCAAACAAAGGCTCTTTATCTTCTTGATTGTCTTTATTGTAGGCAAGTGGTTGCGATTTCATGAGTGTTAATAAGGAGATGAGATGACCATTGACGCGCCCCGTTTTGCCACGTACCAACTCAGGTACATCAGGGTTTTTCTTTTGTGGCATGATGGATGAGCCAGTGCAAAAACGATCAGGCAGATTGATAAAGTTAAACTGTGCCGATGTCCATATCACTAGCTCTTCTGAAAAGCGTGATAAGTGGGTCATAATAAGTGTGGCGGCGGCGGTAAACTCAATCGCAAAATCACGATCACTAACAGCATCTAAAGAATTGTTTGCAGGACGATCAAAACCTAATAGCTCTGCGGTGTAAGCTCTGTCGATAGGGTAGGTTGTCCCCGCTAAAGCGGCGGCACCTAATGGCATGATATTCACCCGTTTACGACAGTCTTGCAGACGCTCATAGTCGCGCACAAGCATTTCGTACCACGCGAGCATATGATGCCCAAAGGTGATGGGTTGGGCGACTTGTAAATGCGTAAAACCAGGTAGAATAGTATCGGCTTCGCGCTCAGCAACATCCAGTAGTCCTTGTTGTAAGCGCTGAATTTCATCACTAATAAGGTCGATTTGCTCACGTAACCATAGGCGAATATCGGTGGCTATTTGGTCGTTACGTGAACGCCCCGTGTGTAATTTCTTGCCAGCTAAGCCGATGCGGTCGGTGAGTTTAGCTTCAATATTCATATGAATATCTTCCAAAGCAATCGACCATTCCATCTTTCCCGCTTCAATTTCTTGTAAAATATCATCAAGACCTTGATGGATAGATTGCATTTCTTCTGTCGTTAAAAGCCCTACTTTTTGTAGCATCTGCGAGTGTGCTTTAGATCCTGCAATATCATGTTTATAAAGGCGTTGATCGAATTGTATAGAGGCGGTAAATGCCTCAACAAAAGCGTCGGTACTCTCTGAGAAACGACCTCCCCAAAGCTTGCTATCAGGTTGATCTTGCGTATTTTCATTGTTTTGATTTGACATAGTGCGATTCAGTTTCCAGAAAGATAGTTATGCTATATTTGTTAAATAGACAAGCGTCGTAGATAAAGCGATAAGCTATATAAGCAGGCAGTTAAGCTGTATAAACGGTATCTTTAGCCAGACTGCTGAATTAGCTATTTCGCACAATAATAACAATAATGAAGTGAAGGTGTTTTAAGGTGTAAAAAGTCCGTTCGGACTTTTCATTATGTGCCAAGTGCCTTCACGGATTATCGATGATAAACAAACTTATGTCACTAGCCGCCAATAAAAATTTGGGTTATTTGCCCAATCTCTGTGCCTTTCGCACATTACTTAGTGTAATGGCCGTCGCTGAGGTGTTGGCGATTATTTTAGCCTTAGCTAGTTCGTCAGTGACTTATGCAGATTCTTTTATCAAGTTAGGCTTTACCTCCTTGTTTGTGCAGTGGACGGTGTTATCAGCCTCTTTGTTTATGTGCTTAATATCAAAGCAACTAAAGCGGCAAAATGTTTTGAATCTGACGATAGCAGTAGCCGTTATTGTCGCTATTTTTACAGTTTCAGCTTCAATATTAACCGTGATGGCAGATAGCTATCAAAAAATAGGTGTCGTACATTTTTGGGATACGCCTTTTGTGGCGCGTAATGTCTTTATTGGCGTGGTTGTAACGCTTTTAGTACTACGCTATCTGTACGTGCAAAACAATCACTCAGAGCGAGTCAAAGCGGACTCTGGCGCAAAATATGATGCCTTGCAATCACGTATGCGCCCGCATTTTTTGTTTAATAGTTTAAATACAATTGCACAGCTCATTCATCAAGATCCAAAAGATGCGGAAGATGCGCTGTTAGATTTAGCCGATATTTTTAGAACCACTTTAGATACTAGAAATCGCATTACCTTAAAAGAAGAGCTAGATGTAACGCTTAGGTATTTGCGCATGGAAGGACTTAGGCTGGGTAAAAAAAGGCTTAATATAGTTTGGGATATGGATAAAAACACACTGCCTTTCAATATGATGATTCCACCTTTGTTATTGCAACCATTGGTTGAGAATGCGATTTATCACGGTGTTCAACCACGTAAAGAAGGTGGGACATTAGGCATCAGTTTATATGATGCAGGAAAACATTTAGATGTAGTCGTTACCAACCCGATACCACCAGAAGGGACTAACTCGCATCAAAAGGGTAATCATATTGCCCAAGAGAATTTGAAGAATAGACTTCAATTAGCATACGGCGCAAGAGCAAATATAAGTATAAAAAAATCAGCTCACCAATACCGCGTCGCATTCACGATCCCGAAGGAGTAAATAATAATGCCAATGAACGTACTCGTTGTAGACGACGAAGAATTAGCAAGAAAAAGAATACATTCACTATTAGATAGTCACTCAGACTATCAGATTTGTGCAGAAGCAGAAAACGGTGCCGAAGCACTGATGATGGTCGAACGTCATCAACCTGATTTGATTTTATTAGATATATCCATGCCTGTAATGGATGGATTAGAGGTTGCAAAACACCTGTCTAGTATGCCAAATCCACCCGCCGTCATTTTCACTACAGCGTATAGTGATCATGCATTAGAAGCCTTTTCAACTAAAGCCACAGGATATCTCATGAAGCCTATAAGACAAGAACAATTATTAAAAAGTCTTGAGCAAGCAAAATCTTTAAACCGACTTCAGCGCACAAAAGTGCTAGAAGATAACGAAGACACAGGACCAGAGCGTAAACACATTTGTGCGCGTATGCGCGGTAATTTAGAACTGATTCCTATCGAAGACGTTTATTATTTCCAAGCGGATCAAAAGTACGTCACAGTACGTCACAAAAAGGGGGAGGTGATTATCGAAGAGTCATTAAAATCACTTGAAACCGACCTTTCGCAACGTTTTATCCGCATTCATCGTAACGCATTGGTCGCTAAGAGCCGTATTACAGGTCTAGCAAAAACACCCATCGGACGTGTAAAAGTAACGATTGACCAAATTGAAGACGAGTTAGAAGTGAGTCGTCGTCATGTGGCAGAAATTCGTCGCTTTGTCCGTAATCGTTAATCGTTATAG
>CAZQTJ010000142.1:0-5655 GCA_964596035.1 uncultured Cocleimonas sp.
ATAAAAATTCTGCGTTATAAGATCGGGAACTTATTTCGTGCTCATTCCTTAGAAAGCGCGAGAAACGCTGATGATATCACTAAGGTTATTTAAACTATTGATAATTTCTTGCAAGCGTTTAGTATTTTCAAGTTGGAGTAAAAAGTACATTTCTTTTACTTCGCTGTCCCCCGTAATGGCTAAATCTTCTATATTTACTTGCATTCTATTGAAAAGATTAGTGATTTTAAATAATACGCCATAATGATTATTGGCTAATATTTTAATAGGCGTTAAAAATAATCGGTCATTTTTTTCTGCCCATGCAAGACTAAAGGTGTTTTCATTTGATTGCATCAAACTTGGGCAGGCGACACGATGTATTGCTAAACCAACTTTTTCATTAAGTAAAGCAACCAAAGTATCACCAGGAATAGGGTGACAGCAACTTTGTAATTTAACTGCCAAGCCTTCCGTGCTTTTTATGAGAAGAGGTTGATTTAAAGATTCGTCATTAGCAATCAAGCCCGCATCGACTCCTACAAGACGACAAGCAACTAATTTAGGGTTTTGGTTGCCTTTCGCTATCTCTGTAAATAAATTGTCGGTATCTTTAAGTGATAAAGTATCTAATGTTGTCTGCCATTGCTCATCAGAAATATCAGCTAATGAAAGGTGATGATGATGCTTTAATGTTCTACTTAAAAGTTTTAATCCTAAGCCCTTAAAATCTTCAGACTTGGTGGTATTGAGATAGTGGCGAATAGCAGAGCGAGCTTTCCCTGAAACAACCGAATTTAACCAAGATGCTTGAGGTCTGGCAATTTTTTCGGTCAATATATTAACAGTTGCGCCATTATAGAGACGTGAATTTAGAGAGACGCGTTGATCATCAACATAGGCGCCGATGCAGTGATGACCAACTTCGGTATGAATGGCGTAGGCAAAATCGATCGGGGTTGCGCCACTGGGTAATATTTTGGTATCCCCTTTCGGCGTAGAAATATAAATCTCATTTAGAAACAAGTCTGCTTTTATATCTTCTAAAAATTCAGCGGCTGTACTTTGTGTTTTTTGAATATCGTCGACTTGTATTAACCAGTTATCTAAGTGGTTTTGTAAGTCTTGAACGCCTTCTTTCATATCAGGAAATCGCCAATGTGCGGTAATGCCATATTGGGCGATATAATACATTTGACGGCTTTGTATTAAGATACGAACTAATTGATGTTCCTGTGTCGAAATACTGGTTTCAATCGCTTGGAATCCATAGACTTTAGGGGTTGCGATAAAGTCACGAAACGTACCGACTTTAGGGTGATACAAACTATGGATAGCACCTAATGCACGGTAGCAATCCATTTTTGAATCAACCAGTATACGTATATCTAATGGTTCATTTTGCGGGGTAATATACTTCTTGCCTTTGCGACTTTTAATCCGCTGGTAAAGGCGGTAAAGATTCTTCTCCCAATGAGGCAGTTCAGCATCAATATTGTTATTACTTAGTCTGTCACGAATATTATCTTTAATTTTTTGATGTGCTTCATGGTGTTGCTGACTAAAAGTATCCATTGCATTTTTAAGTGCTTTAAAACGCCAAGGATGTAAGTGCTGAAAAGCAGTGAGTTGCAAGTCGGTACGCATAGCATTCATACCCATGCGACGCGCAAGTGGAACATGAATGTTGAGTGTTTCAAGAGCGATACGACGTTGCTTGTGGCGAGGCATAGAGCCAAGTGTTTTGATGTTATGTTGACGGTCGGCAAGCTTAATGATAATGACTCGAAAGTCCTGAATCATTGCCTGCATCATTTTATGAAAGCTTGCGGCAGCAGCACTCTCTCTATCGGTAAATTCACCGCCTGCGAGTTTAGTTACTCCATCGACTAAATCTGCTGTTACTTGTCCAAAACGTTGGATAATTTCTTCTTTAGTATGTTCAGTATCTTCAATGACATCGTGTAACAGTGCAGCGCAAACAGTATCGGCATCCATATGCATTTCTGCTAAAATATGTGCAACGGTCAATGGGTGAAATATATAAGCTTCCCCCGACTTACGCGTTACGCCATCATGTGCTTCTGCTGCAAACAAAAACGCATCGTAAATACGATGCGTATCTTCAGTTGACAAATAAGCCTCAACTATTTCACATAAATCGGACACATGAAAACTGTCCTCTGATGCTATGGGAGCATTAGTGTGGTCTGATTTATCACAAAAATAGGGAATATAAGGTTCGGTCATAGATTAGTCTGTTTCCTCAGTGGTAACCACCTCTTCATTTAAAGCATCGGCCTCTTGTTGAGCCGCAACAGACTCAGGCGTAATGTTTTTTGCAAGCTCACGTAATGCAATAACCGTTGGTTTATCGCCATTCTCTTCCACCAACGCCTCAGCACCTTGTTCAAGGGTGCGGGCGCGTTTTGATGCGAGTAATACGAGTTCATAATTTGTACCTATGTGTTGAAGACAGTCTTCTACAGTTACTCTTGCCATTTTTTTACCACTATTTTTAGTTGTTTGAATGACTGATTTTTAAATTAATACTTCCTCAACCTTAATCAAAGAAATAAAATCAGCTTTTCGATAGAATTGTGCGATAGGGGAGTATAATGCCTATCACAGAAAAGCTACAACTTTATCTAATATTATGATAATAATAGCTTAGTCTAATATAAAGATTATTATTTTTTATGAATTGGTAGTAATTTGTAAAAAGACATGAGGTATCAATGGGGCGATATAACGGAGAAGATAACTTTTTTCATGGAAAAGAAGAGGCAACAGGTATTTTGCTGGTTAATTTAGGCACACCTAAAGACCCAAGTACATCGGCGGTCAGACGTTATCTTAAACAATTTTTATCTGACCCGCGTGTGGTCGAAATTCCACGTCTTGTATGGTTACCTATTTTATACACTTTTGTGTTAAGCCGTCGCCCTGCTAAAAGCGCAGAACTTTATCAATCGGTCTGGCGAAAGGAAGGCGCGCCTTTACTGTATTACAGTCAAAAACAACAAGTGGCATTGCAACAAGAAATGCGATTACGCTTTAAAGGTCGAGTGATTGTTGAATTGGCAATGCGCTATGGCGACCCTAGCATTAAGTCGGCATTAGAAAACTTAAAGCGACGAGGAGCAAAGCGTATTTTGGTATTACCGCTTTATCCGCAGTATTCGGCGACCACAACCGCAACGACATATGATGAGGTTAATCGAGTGCTGAGTCACTGGCGTTATTTACCAGAAATGCGCTTTGTAAACCATTATCATGACAATAGTGCTTATATTGATGCCTTAGCAGATAGTGTTAAAAACCATTGGACTGAACATCCTCGTGGGGAGTTGTTACTAATGTCCTTTCATGGGTTACCTAAACGCAACCTTGAATTAGGTGATCCTTATTACTGCCATTGTCAAAAAACAGCACGTTTATTAGTTGAGAAACTAGCATTAAAAGAAGGCGAGTTTCTTATTACCTTTCAATCACGTTTTGGCAAGGCGGAGTGGCTAAAACCTTATACCGACAAATCACTAGAAGAATTGCCCGCAAGAGGCATCAAAAGAGTCGATGTTCTTTGTCCAGGTTTTCCCGCAGATTGTTTGGAAACCTTAGAAGAAATGGAAATACAAAATGGAGAGACCTTTATACAGGCAGGAGGTGAAACCTATCGCTATATTCCAGCATTAAATGATCATCCTGATCATATTCATGCCTTAGGGGATATTATTCAACAGCATACTCAAGGCTGGGTGGAAACATCAAAAAATTGGGATCGACCAAGCGTCGAAAAAAGTAGTAAAGAGACACAACAACGGGCTAAAAATTTAGGGGCAGACTTATGAAACAAGCAATAAATGACAATAATCGAGATCAAAAAATAGGATTAATTCTTATAGGTGATGAATTACTGAATGGTTCGCGTCAAGATAAGCATTTGCAAATGTTTATCGACATGCTACGCAAAAGAGGCATGAAGCTTAACTGGATGCACTTACTAGGCGATAATGAAGAGGAGCTAGTCGCCTTATTTAAAAGGTCAATGGCAACGAATGATGTCGTCTTTAGCTGTGGTGGAATCGGCGCAACTCCTGACGATTTAACGCGTCAATGTGCAGCAATTGCCAGTAAGCAAGCATTCGTCCGTCACCCTGAAGCACAAGCATTGCTAGAAAAAAAGTTTGGGGAAAAGGCCTATCCAAATCGTATTTTAATGAGTGATTTACCTGAGCAGGCAGAACTAATTCCTAACCCAGTGAATCAAGTACCAGGTTTTAGCGTAGGGCATCACCACTTTGTGCCAGGTTTTCCTAGTATGGCAAAGCCTATGATTCAATGGGTGCTCGATACAAAATACCAGCATCTTTTTAGTAATCACCCTGATGTTGATGTGCGCTGGGACTTGCATGAAGTTGGAGAAAGTGAATTAATGCCAACGATGAATAATCTCTTAAACACCTTCCCAGAAGTTGCATTATCTAGCTTACCGAGTGGAAAAAAACGAGGGTGGTTAATTGATTTTGGGCTTAAAGGGCAACGTCATAAAGTAGAAGAAGCAGCCGAGTGGTTTGAAACACAACTAGACACCATGCAGGTTAATTTTGATTATCGAGGCGAAATTTGAGTAGTACCAAAACGCATCATCATTGCGGCTCGTCTTTCACCAAACAACTGCTACATCCCCGCTTTTGGCTGACATGGCTAGGGCTAGGACTGATGTTGGTTTTATCTTACATGCCGCAAACAGTGCGGCATTTTTTAGGTCGAGCCATTGGCAATTTAATCTACAGTAAAAATAAGAAAAGACGTGATATTGTCTTAATTAATATAAAAATTGCATTTCCCGATCTGGCTGAAGAAGCGCAACAACAACGAGCAAAACATCATTTACAATGGTATGGCTGTGCTTTAGTGGACTACAGTTTATTATTGTTTGCATCTAAAAAACGTCTCGCTACTCTGGTTGAAATAGAGGGAGCTGAACACATCGACAAGGCAATAGAAAATCAACAAAGTATTATGATTTTGCTAGCACATAGCGTGATGCTAGAGTTTGCCCCCATTGCATTAGGTATAAAATACAACTGCTACGGCTCTTATAAACGTGCCAAAAATCCTGTCATGGATTGGATTATTGCAAAAGGGCGCTGCCGTTATGTGAAGTTTGTCGTTTCTCGCGAGCAAGGCTTACGTCGCTTAATACGCGAACTTATCCCTAATCAATTATTAATCTTCTTGCCCGATGAAGATTTAGGTAAACATAATGCCGTCTTCGCCTCTTTTTTTGGCAAACAAAAAGCCACCTTAACAACGCCAGCGCGTATAGCCAAGTTAGGCAAGGCGGTTGCTCTGCCGTGTTTTGCTTATTACGACCCATCACTCAAAAAATATAAAATAATCATTGCCCCTGCGATAGATAATTACCCCAGCAAAGACACCGCTAAAAATGCGCTGATGTTAAATCAACAATTAGAAAAATTAATTCTTCAACAACCCGAGCAATACATGTGGCTGATGAAATGGTATCGCAGCAGACCTGAGGGTGAAGATAGTGTTTATTAAATCCTTCTTGCAAAGTAGCTTCTTTATACAAATAGTCAGTATAAAATAACTTAATTCAAGGTTAGAATAAGCGGTCAATATCGGCATATCCTTATAGGATAAGTTTAA
>CAZQTJ010000143.1:0-5533 GCA_964596035.1 uncultured Cocleimonas sp.
TTATGAAGCGTTTACTATCTGTTTTTCTGTTCTTCTCTTTACTCATTATAAAATCAGCCTCCGCAAATACCTCAGTTTGGAATGATATTGCAGCACCTGATAACCGACTTGCAAAAGGGAGCCTTACGGAAACACGTTGGCTTGAGTTAAGTGAAAGTGATTTACTCCGTCAGCTAAACACTGCACCAGATGAGTTGATACAAAACCGCTTCAGAAAAAGTTCTTCCACAACCATAGAACTTCCTCTTCCTGAGGGGGGAAGTGTGCTGGTTTATGCAGAAAAATCACCCATTATGGAGGCAGGTTTAGCCGCGAAGTATCCTCAAATTCAAACATGGAAAGTACGGGGTGTTAATGGTGAAGTATTAAGTGGCAGGCTTGATTTTACGCCCGCAGGCTTTCATGCCATGTTGAGCTTAAGCAATGGGAAAACAGTGTTAATTGATCCTAAATTGCTTAATGGCAACCACTATTATCAAAGCCATCAGCATGATTCTCATTCTAGCGCATCACATAAATGCTCTTTCGATAAAGTCTCCTCTGCGCTTAAAAAATCCAATCGTTTCAATAGAAAATTAGCTAAAGCAGGTAGTACTTTACATACTTATCGCTTAGCCCTTGCGACAACAGGGCAATATACACAGTTTTTTGGTAGTGTTGCGAAAGCTCAAGAGGCGGTTATAACAACCATTAATCGTGTCAATGAAATTTATGAACGAGACCTTTCTATAAGATTGATACTCGTCGCAGAAAATGACCAGCTTATTTACACTGATGCTTTTTCAGACCCTTATAGCAATGGGCATGACAATTTAATGGCAGACCAAAATCAATTTAATATAGATAGCGTTATCGGGGTTAATAATTACGATATAGGTCATGTCTTTGGTACAGGTAATGGTGGAATTGCAGAGCATGCCTCGGTCTGTCAAGACGATATAAAAGCAGCAGCAGCTACTAATATCGAATCACCGATAGGCGATGATTTCTATATTGATTTTGTGGCGCATGAAATGGGACACCAATTTGGCGCAGAGCATAGTTTTAATAGTACACAGCTAAGTTGTTCTCAACGACAATCTGCTGTAGCGGTAGAGCCAGGTAGTGGCTCTACTATAATGGCCTACGCAGGAATTTGTGGTAGCGATAATTTACAGAAACACAGCGATGCATTGTTTCATGCCGTTAGCATCGGGCAAATAATTAACTATAGCCACGAAGGAAAGGGGGCAAGTTGCGCGGGAAAAATCTTATTAAATAATAGTAACCCTGTTGCTAAAGCGGATACTAACCGCACTATTCCAGCAAGAACACCTTTTCTCTTAACAGGAACGGCGAGTGACGCTAATGGTGATACGCTCAGCTACACATGGGATCAAATGGATGCAGGTACAGCTTCTAAAGTAGATATTGACAAAGGTAACAATGCGATCATACGTTCTTATCTACCCTCATCATCACCAGAAAGAACCATTCCTAAACTTTCTGATTTACTGGCGGGAACCCATACCAAGGGGGAAATTCTCCCAACGACATCGCGTATCTTAAAATTTAAGTTTGGTGTCCGTGACGGTAAAGGCGGGGTTAGTTTTGATGACTTACAATTAACAGTGCATGATACAGGCTCTGCTTTTGCTGTTACTTCACAAGCAAGCAATATTACTTTACGTAAAGGTGCGAGTGCGCGTATTGCATGGAATGTGGCAAATACTGATGCTAGCCCAATTAACTGTGATAAAGTTGATATTGCTTTATCAACTAATGGTGGGACTAGCTTTAAAAATATCGTATCCAATGTGCAAAATGATGGTAGCGAGTCCATCACGATACCTACAAATACAGCAACGAGTCGTAAGGCGCGTATTAAAGTGAGTTGTAGTAATAATATATTCTTCGCAATATCACCTGCAGATTTTTCTATATCAGGTACAACTACAGGTGGTTCAACGGGTGATAGTGGATCAACGGATGGGGCAACAAGTGGAAGCAGTGGTGGAGGATCAACACTTCCACAAACCTTGTTATTACTTTCAATTTTTGCAGGCTTTATCCGTTATCGCCGTCGTTTAATCACAGGAGCTTAGTATGAAGAGCATCATTAAAAATTTATTAGTCATGGGTCTATTTGCTCTCACATTGCAAGGTTGCCTATCAAATGCGGACAAGGCAAACAAAGGCAATACAAATAATGCGACAAGCTCTAAAGAAATGAAAGACCAAGCCTATATTCAAAAACTTGCAGATTTAAAACGACGTAGCCCAGTTGCAGATGCACAACAAGCGATTGATTCTGGCGATAAGCGTTTTATTGCTAAGGCAGGTAGAGGGTTAAACATTCCCAGTATTAGCTCAGCCACTTACTCTCAGGTAAAAAGTCGTTGTGGCTTGCGCTATGAAAATGGTTTTGGTGATGTGCTTTATGGTGAAAATCATCGTCGTTATTACAGTGCTTTTGTTAATTATGCCGAGCAATATAATCTTACTATTTTAAGGGCTTGCCAATAAAACTAGCGCAAAAAACGTTGATAGGCAGGGTTATCAGTCTCATCTTTATACTCATAACCTAGCTTATTCAAGAACTCACAAAATTCATTACGTTCTTGTGGTGGTACTTGTATCCCTACTAGCACACGTCCAAAATCAGAGCCATGATTACGATAATGAAATAGGCTGATATTCCACTTTCCCCCCATACTCATCAAAAAATGCAATAACGCCCCTGGTCGCTCAGGAAAAATAAAACGGTATAGCACTTCATTATCAGCACCTTGCGCATGTCCTCCCACCATAAAGCGCAAATGTGTTTTTGCGAGTTCGTCGTCACTTAAATCTTCAACAGAATAGGCTTTGTCACGTAGCTCTTTTAATAGCTGCTGTTTTTCATCCTCACCATTATTGAGCTTAACACCTGCAAATACCTGTGCATTATGGCTATCTGAGTAACGATAATTAAATTCCGTGATACCACGATTGCTGATTGCTTTGCAAAACTCACGGAAGCTTCCTGGTTTTTCGGGAATAGTAACCGCTAATAATGCCTCTCTTTTTTCGCCTAACTCGGCTCTTTCTGCGACATGTCTTAAGCGATCGAAGCTGATATTTGCACCACTACAAATAGATATTAGCTGCTGATCTTTTAGCTCATGTGCAGCTACGTATTTTTTTAGCCCCGCAGTTGCTAATGCTCCAGCGGGTTCTAATAAGGTACGAGTATCTTCAAAAACATCTTTAATCGCCGCACACGTCTCATCGGTGGTTACGGTTATCATTTCATCAACAACATCACGGGCAATCGCCAGCGTATTTTCACCAACTTGTTTTACTGCTGCGCCATCTGCAAAAAAACCAATCTGACCCAGCGTCACGCGCTTATTTTGCTTAAATGACTCATACATACTGGCGGCTTCTTTATGTTCAACACCAATGACCTTGGTTGATGGGCTTAGGTATTTGATATACGTTGCGATACCTGCAATTAAACCACCACCACCTACCGCCACAAAAATTACATCAATAGGGTCAGGATGTTGACGTAGTAGCTCCATCCCTATGGTGCCTTGCCCTGCAATAACATCAATATCATCAAACGGATGTAAAAAAGTAAGCTTGTCTTTTTCTGCTAAATATAGGGCATGTGCATAAGCCTCATCAAAATTATTACCATGTAAAATAGCTTTTCCACCCCAAGACTCAACGCCTTTCACTTTAATATCAGGCGTGATTTTAGGCATCACAATGGTCGTGCTTACGCCCATTTTTGAACCCGAAAGCGCTACACCTTGCGCATGATTACCCGCTGAAGCGGCAATTACCCCATTAGCCTTAGCTTCATCGGATAACAAAAACATACGATTAAACGCACCACGTAGCTTAAAAGAAAAAACCGCCTGTAAGTCTTCGCGTTTCAAAAAGATATGATTATCACAACGCTTCGATAATGACTTTGCATAATCTAGCGGTGTTTCTTTGGCAACATCATAGACACGCGCAGTCAGTATTTTTTCGATTAACGACTTTTTCACAAAGGAACCTCTAAACTATAAAAAAGGAAATACCTCCTTTTTAAGAAAGGATAGATTAAGGCTTGTTATTCTAATGAACAAGGATAAATAATAAGAAAATTATCTATTCACTGTTTGTTCAAGCTGTAGATCAGGTATTATACCGCCAGCCAAAGAATGAACGGAATATAAAAAGCTGAGGAAATAATAATGACACAAGATGAAATGAAGGCAGCAGCAGCGGCAGCAGCTATCGAATATGTTGAACCAGGAATGATTGTGGGTATTGGTACAGGCTCTACGGCGAACCACTTTATTGATCAATTAGCCTTAATTAAAAATAAGATTGACGCAACCGTTGCAAGTTCTATTGCGAGTGAAGAGCGTTTGAAAAGCCACGGTATTACTGTTTTAGACCTAAATACAGCAGGCGCTCTGTCGCTGTATGTGGATGGTGCAGATGAGTCAAATAAAAGCCTGCATCTTATTAAGGGTGGTGGTGGTGCGTTAACACGCGAGAAAATTGTAGCGGCTGCGAGTGAGAAATTTATTTGCATCGCCGATGAAAGCAAGATGGTGGATACACTAGGCGCATTTCCATTGCCTGTAGAAGTTATCCCGATGGCGCAAAGTTATATTGGTCGTGAAATTATCAAAATGGGTGGAACACCAGTTTTACGTGAAGGTTTCACTACCGATAATGGTAATATCATTATTGATATTCACGATATGAAAATAACAGATGCAATCCAAATGGAAGCGGACTTTAATAAATTAGCGGGCGTGGTAACGATTGGTTTATTTGCCTCACGTCCTGCGGATGTATTGATATTAGGTACGCCTAATGGTGCGGTGACGGTTTAATTGTTTTTAGTGTTTATTTATTGTTAGAAACCAGCCTAATGCTGGTTTTTTTATGTCTAGAATAGAAAATTTATGTTATTGGAGTGCTTATGGCACAGTGCTACACTGTTATTACATTTATATTTAAGAGGCGCTCATCAGATGAAAAAGATATTCCTAATACTATTTTCCTCACTTTTGATTTCTACAGCTTGTGCTGACAAATCGACAGAAAAAAAAGCGACTGATTCTAAACCAGCGGCAACAGTAAAAGTTGAAAAAGAAAAATCAGTGATTATCACTAAAGCAGGGACTTCTTTTGATGATATTAACGAGAGTGTACGCCTTGCTATTGCAGATGGCGGCATGATCGTGAGTGGTACTTTGCATATCAGCGATATGTTAAACCGTACAGGTAAAGATATAGGTTTTGATAAAAATATCTTCAAAAAATCAGAAGCTGTTGAATTTTGTAGCGCACTAATTTCACATAAAATGGCGGCTGTTCACCCTAGTAATGTTTCTATGTGTCCTTTTACGGTCGTTATTTATGAGCTAAACGATGAGCCAGGTGTGGTTTATCTCTCTTATCGTCGTGTGAAGTTATTAGGTGATGGGAAAAAAGTAGAGGAAGAAATTGTGAAGTTATTGCAAGGAATTGTTGATGAGTCTGTTGAATAATTATTTTG
>CAZQTJ010000144.1:0-5524 GCA_964596035.1 uncultured Cocleimonas sp.
CGTAGTGACCTCACGGATTCAGGAATATGGATTCAGGGAAGCGCAAGAGCGGGATAAAAAGTTAGCGATAAAGTCGATAATTATCAATAGCCTGCTGCCAATCTAGTTCATCTTTTCTTGCTAATCTCTCCAAGTCATCAGGCATTGCATTATTATCATCGACCCATTCACGTAACATCGTAGAACCGTTAATCACATCTATAGCTAATTTCCCAAATTCATATTCATAGGGAAAATCTCGCCATAACTCATAATCAGGATATAACAGGCGGATGGCTTTAAAGGCAAGGGCTTGTAGTCGCCACGGTTTAAATTTTTTATGCTGATATTGATTGTCCTCCACATAGATTTGCACACCTGAGCAAAGCTCTCCTTGGTATTTATGAAAGGTTGGCTCAAACCATATTTCGCCTAAGTGACAGCCTTGCAACCATTGCGGCGCGAGTATTTGCATTTTTTTAATGATTTTTTTTGCATCAATATCAGGTGCGCCAAACAACTCTAAAGGGCGGGTTGTACCTCTACCTTCGGAGAGCGTTGTCCCTTCTAGCATCACCGTTCCCGCATAGCAGCGAGCCATCCATAAATTAGGCGCATTAGGGCTAGGATTGATCCAAGTGCGCTCACCTAATGGCCAGCCATACCCTGATGCACTGTTAGGTTGCCAATTTTCCATGGTGATGACCTTGCATTCCACCTCTAGTTTTAAGGTGCTAACAAACCAGTTAGCAAGTTCCCCCATCGTAAGACCATGACGCATTGGCATTGCGCCTGCACCAACAAAACTTTCCCAACCTTTTTGTAGTGTTAAGCCTTCAATCGGACGACCTACAGGGTTAGGGCGATCTAATATCCATACCGCTTTATTATGTTCTGCGGCTGCTTCTAGCACATAACGCAACGTCGTGATAAAGGTATAGATGCGACAACCCAAGTCTTGCAAATCAATCAAGAGCACATCAAAAGTATCCATCATCGCATCTGTAGGACGGCGCACTTCCCCATATAAACTAAAAATAGGAATACCATATTGCGGATCAATATAATCGGGCGATTCCATCATATTGTCTTGCTTATCACCACGTAAACCGTGCTGAGGGCCAAATGCTGCGCTAAGTTTAATATCATTGAGTGTGGCGATTGCATCAAGCGAGTGAGTGAGGTCTTGTGTCACCGAGGCAGGATGAGCGAGTAATGCCACACGTTTTCCTGCTAAGGGCTTGCGTAATGAAGCATCTTCAATAAAGCGGTCGATACCAAATTTCATAACGGTACTCTAGGATGTTTTTAATTGATGAATGAAACTATCACGATGATGAAAATCAGGCTGCTCTGACGCATGTTTAAGCGCCCAATAGGACAGTTCCCCACTTTTAGTTTCAATAACCGTGCTTAAACCCATGTTTAATGGTTTATTTTGCGGATTAGGGGGCAGTATTTCTTTTGCTAAGGTGACGCTCATGGTGAGTGATTTATCTTGCTGAAGACATTCGATTTTTGGTGAATCACTCACTTTCCAAGCCATTATTTCACGATAATCACAAAAGCAATAGGCAGCCCACTGCTTAGATGGAGAAAAGTTGTATTCATGATAAGCCTGCTCGCCTACCACGCCGATGAATGCTTCAAAACAACTGTGTTCCCAGAGTTTATCCGCTTGCCTAGATGCGATTGGTTTTGGCAGGAGTAGATTGTTTAAGTCGCCCGCTAAATAATAGTTAAGCTGTACATCACCATTGTTTAAAGCAAGTACATCACAGGATAATGTGTGTACGGATGAGCATGAAGAGTCAGGATGACAATGCAAAATTTGTTGAGTCATTTGTTTGAAATACCGCCACCTACTTATTTTTTAGATGATTGCCAGTATACTCTTTTTTCTTATCGAAAATAAAACTCACGCACACAAAAAAGGCCGCTCAATGAGCGACCTTTTTCATACTACTTGAGTAGTAAAATCAAAAATTACTTAATAAAAAGCATTTCTTGGTACTTAGCAAGTGGCCACATATCGTCAGCTACTTCAAGCTCTAAGGCATCGGCTGATGCACGAACATCATCCATGAGTCCACGAATAGTGCCTGCACAATGTTGCATGTGTGCATCTGTATCAGCAAAATCATGTTGTGCGAGTGCGTCACTTAAACTATCAACAGAAGTCATCATTGCTGATGTTAGCTCGGCTACTTTCTCAACGGTTGCAGAACTTAGCTCAACACCTGCTTCTTTAGCAACGGCAACGCTTGATGCTACATCGGCAAGATAACGAGTGGCTGCTGGGTAGATGGTTGTTTTCGCCATATCAATCACTAGCTTTGCTTCAAGCTCGATTGAAAGTATGTATTGCTCTGCATACACTTCATAACGACTGGCAAGTTCTACATTGCTTAATACGCCTGTGCTTGAGAATAGGTCTTTAATGTAGTCTTCATTTAAGCAAGGTAGTGCGTCTGCTGTGGTTGGAAGGTTCTTTAAGCCGCGTTCTTCAACTGCTTCTTTATGCCACTCAGATGAGTAACCGTCGCCACCAAAGACCGCTTGACCATGTTCAGCCATGAGCTTTTGAAGTACGGCAATAACCGCTTCTTCTTTAGAACCACTCTCCAGTGCTGTTTCTAACTCACCTGCAATCCAATTAAGTGAATCTGCAAGCATGGTGTTCATTGCAATCAATGGACCTGCAACAGATTGCTCAGAACCTACTGCGCGGAACTCAAAACGGTTGCCTGTAAAGGCGAAGGGAGAGGTACGGTTACGATCTCCAGGATCTTTTGCAAAGTTAATAATTTGAGAAAGACCAAGATCCATAATCCCACCTTCGGTAGAACCTGTCAGCTCGCCGTTTTTGATGTCATCGAATACTTTTTCTAGCTGGTCGCCTAAGTAAACAGATAGGATTGCAGGAGGCGCTTCATTTGCACCTAGACGATGATCGTTACCCGCAGATGCGATAACAGCGCGAAGTAGTGGACCATACATGTGTACGCCACGAATAACCGCGCCACAGAATAATAGGAAGTTAAGATTGTCATGCGGTGTTTTGCCAGGATCAAGCAAGTTACCTTGTGTTGAGTTTCCAACAGACCAGTTGACGTGCTTACCTGAACCGTTGATACCAGCAAATGGTTTCTCATGCATTAAGCAGAGGAAGCCATGCTCTTTTGCTGTGTTTTTCATCACCGTCATTAATAACTGTTGATGATCAGCGGCGACGTTTGCGGCTTCATAATAAGGTGCAATCTCAAATTGACCAGGAGCCACTTCGTTATGATGCGTCTTAGCGGGAATACCTAATCTATAAAGCTTGTCTTCAAAGTCCTGCATGAAGACCTGAACACGCGGAGGAATCGCCCCAAAATAGTGATCATCAAACTCTTGTCCTTTTGCCGCTGGTGCGCCAAATAAGGTGCGACCTGCCAGAATCAAATCTGGACGACTGTTAGCAAAGTTCTCATCAACTAAAAAGTATTCTTGCTCTGCGCCACAGCTAGAGTTTAGTGTTGAGATTTCTGTCTCGCCCATCAAACCTAATACTTTCTGTGCCGCATCATTCATGGCTGCATTAGAGCGTAGTAATGGGATTTTCTTATCCAGCGCTTCACCTGTCCAAGATAGGAATACACTTGGAATCATTAGCGTTGGACCATTTGCGGTCTGCATAAGGTAAGCAGGACTGGTTGGATCCCAAGCGGTATGTCCACGCGCGGCATTCGTTACACGGATGCCACCATTAGGGAAAGATGATCCATCTGGCTCACCTTTGATCAATAAGCCACCCGTGAACTCAGTGATCGAATTGCCTTCTGGACTAGTGATGATGAATCCATCGTGCTTTTCAGCCGTGGCATTCGTCATAGGGTAGAAAATATGAGAGAAGAACTTAGCACCTTTCGATATTGCCCAGTCTTTCATTGCTGCTGCAACAACGTCAGCAGTAGCAGGGTCAAGTGCATCGCCTGATGCCATTGTTTTCTTCATTGCTTTATAAGCTTTTTTGGACAGTGTTTCTTCCATTTTAGCTAGATTGTAAACATCTGAAGCCCAGATTTTGCTTAATTTTTTCGGGGTGCTAACAGGCGTGTCTTCACGGTTTGTGATTTGATAAATCGCTTGTAGGCGTGACTCATTTCCACTCATTTTTTTGATTCCTTTGATATTTTAAACGTGACTTAAAAGAGTTCCTAGTGTCACCTGAATCCGCATTAGCCTAATGGGTTCAGGTGCTATAAACAATTCTTGTAGATTCTATAAACGCATCATTACAACAGGTTATTAATGATTCATTCAGCAAAAAACATGCCAATATATATACTATTCGCTCGATAATGACAATTAAGGATTCTATTTTTTTAATTTTTTTAGTGCAATAAAACAGCAGTTAAATTCAGCTAAAATGATATTTATCATATGCTTGAGCTATCAATAAGAACATCTTATCATACGTTTTATTCTACTATTAGATAATAGATAGCGTGTATTAAAAATCACCTAAAGGGGTAATAGCAAATATAGACAAATGCCGTGCTGTATGAGTGCGAAAAAAGGATTGCGCCGCTCTATTTTAGTGCGTCCGACTAATGGAAAATCTTGCTAATGATTCCAAGGCGATTTTATACGGCGTATCAGCTAAACAGCTTAATGATGTCTTCGCTTTTTCTACTTCTTTAACCGCTATTTCTGTTGCATAAGTTAAAGCGTCAGTCTGCCCTATAATTTTCATTACTTGATCAATTTCATTCAAGCCACCGTTCTCAATGGCACTACGAATGAGCTGAGCATCGTCCCCCGTGCTACGTTGTAAAGCAATAATAAGTGGTAGGGTTGGCTTTCCTTCTGCTAAGTCATCGCCTACATTTTTCCCCATCTCATCAGCTGAGGCGCTGTAATCTAAGATGTCATCAACTAACTGAAATGCTGTGCCTAAATGAATGCCATACTGAGCGACTGCTTTTTCTTCTTGCTCTGGTAGTCCTGCAAGCACTGCACCTAGTTGGCAGGCAGCTTCAAATAACTTCGCTGTTTTGGAGTGAATAACTTCAAGGTAACGCTCTTCTGTGGTGTCGGGGTCATTGCAATTTAATAGCTGTAAGACTTCGCCTTCCGCGATAATATTGGTGGTTTGCGCTAATATTTCCATCACACGCATTTCGCCAACATCCACCATCATCTCAAACGATCTTGAATAGAGAAAATCCCCCACTAAAACAGCCGCTTGATTGCCCCAAACATTATTAGCTGTTTCCTTGCCTCGGCGCATATCAGACTCATCGACCACATCATCATGCAGTAAAGTTGCTGTATGGATAAATTCAACGATGGCCGCCACATTAATATGTTTGTCGCCTTCATAACCACAAGCACGCGCAGCTAATAAGGACAACATAGGGCGTAAGCGTTTGCCACCACTAGCGATTATGTAATGACTTAGCTGATTTACTAATACAATTTCAGAATGTAAGCGAGCTTGGATAAGGCTGTTTACATTTTGCATATCCGCAGAGATAAGCTCCTGAATAGCGCTAAA
>CAZQTJ010000145.1:0-4123 GCA_964596035.1 uncultured Cocleimonas sp.
CCTGTGACCTTTAGTTTGAATAATACATCTTCTAGCTGAGGACCTTTGCCAATATTATGGGCAATGATAGGTCTTTTGTTATCTTGTGAGATGAGATTAGTAACGATGCCGATGTGCGGTAGGCTAGGCGTTATATCCCATGTGACAATATCGCCAGGTCTATAGTCGTTAGCATTATTTGACAAGGGTAAATTAACCGCATTTTTTGCAAAAAATGCACGTAAATTAGGAACACGTCGATGATCTATATTTGGGTCTGGTCGTGACATCCCCCATTTGCTAAAACTTGGATATTCAAAAAAACGTTTATTCATATCATCGTTCACGCGTTGTTGTAAGTCGATACCTAGTTTTCTATAAGAACGAATAATAACGTCAGTGCAAACACCAATATTTTGAGGTACATCTCCGTATGGAAATCCAATGCGACGATAAGACCCGTCATATTTTACTTTGTGAAATGTCCTTTCTATGGCTGCATTAACAAGTCTTTCAGAATAGCTTGCAGCATAAGTTGGTTGAATTAAAAAAGTAGCGGTAAGGCTCAGGAGTAACAGTATATTTTTATTATTCATTAGTTTTTTAAGTTTTATTTTTATTAATTTTCAAAACAAAAATAACGATATAGTGCGACTTAAAAGGGTGTTTTAATTATGTAATCCCTCCTTTCTTTAGCAGACTATCAAAGATAGGTCTAAAGGATGCGATTCTACAGTATTTTGTTATTTTTGATTTTTCATATGTATAATGTTCACAGAGGTAAAAAACAGCCTCTTTCGCTTCGTTTTTTATTTGATAGTGTTCACCGCCAGCAAAAAAATGTAGCTCATTATTTTTTTCGGTATAAGCAAGTCTTAGCCAGCTCTTGCGGATAAATTTTTCATTGTCATATGAAGTGTCCTCTTCAATGAATGTGTCATCAGGCGTTTCACCTTTTGTTTCTGTTAGATATTTGCCTACCCAAGTAGCAATATCATTTTTTTGAGAGTCAATGCCTGCTGTTATCATTTGAGAGAGTCGCTCAATATCATGTTGAGTGATTTCAGCTGGTTTTTTTTGAAATAGCCGCCTTTGATCGTTATAACGTTGCTTAAATGCAGTGTTTTCGCTGATAGATTCTATCCAAGCGTTGATTAACTCCTGCTGACTAGGTGCGCGAAACCCCACAGAAAGCGTCATACAATAATTGTCTTCTGCTACGCCGTAGTGGGGCAAATTAGGCGGTAAATAAAGCATGTCACCAGGCGATAAAATCCAATCGGTATCTTTATCAAAGTGTTTTAATATATTTAGCGAGCAGTCTGAAAGTATTTCCTTAGAATAGTCATTTCGTGTATCAAGTTGCCAACGTCTCTTTCCTGATGTTTGAATTAAAAAGACATCGTATTCGTCCGTATGCGGACCAACTGATCCTTGCTTGACGGCATAACTGAGCATAAGGTCGTCGATACGCCAATCAGGAATAAAGCTAAATTTTTTAATAATATCGCGTAGTTCAGGAAGATACTGCTCTAGGTCATTGACTAATAAAGTCCAATGAGACTTTGGTAATTTAGAAAATATTTCATCATCAAAAGGGCCGAATAAAGATTCCCATGGTGATTCGCCATGTTCGATAACAATACGTGATGGAGCATCGGTATCGCAGGCGATTCCAGCCAGCTCTTCAGGCGTAAGGTTTAATGGTGATCCATTAAATGCTTGACGAATTATTAAGGGTTTTTGTTGCCAATATTCATCCAGAAATTCTTGGTAGCTTAATCCACCAAGAATGTTTTCATTAATCATCAGGCTCATGACTTAAATATTTTTTGCTTGCTCAATCGCATTGCCGATGTAGTTGGCGGGAGTCATTTGCAACAAAGTGTCTTTAGCCTCTTGAGGAATGTCTAAATTATTAATGAAAACTTGTAAACCCTCGGCAGTGATTCTTTGACCGCGTGTTAGCTCTTTTAGTTTTTCGTAAGGCTTTTCAATGTTATAGCGGCGCATAACCGTTTGGATAGGCTCCGCAAGCACTTCCCAATTATTATCAAGATCAGCAGCAAGTGCTATCTCATTAACTTCCAGTTTACTCATACCTTTTAATGTTGATTGTATTGCGATACTCGTATGTCCGATGCCCACGCCGAGCGTTCTTAAAACAGTAGAGTCTGTTAAATCCCTTTGCCAGCGTGAAATAGGTAGCTTTTGAGATAAGTGATTCATTAATGAATTGGCAATACCCGCATTTCCTTCTGCATTTTCAAAATCAATCGGGTTGACTTTATGTGGCATGGTTGATGAACCTACTTCGCCTGCAATCACTTTTTGCTTAAAGTAGCCAATTGAAATATAGCTCCAAATATCACGACAAAAATCAATCAAAATAGTATTGAATCGAGCAGTCGCGTCAAATAATTCTGCGATATAGTCATGTGGCTCAATTTGAATGGTATAAGGGTTCCATTCTAAACCTAAAGACTCCACAAAATTCTTTGCGAATAATGCCCAGTCAAGTTCAGGGTATGCGCTTAAATGTGCATTATAGTTTCCTACCGCACCATTGATTTTACCTAATAATGGCACACTTTTAATTTGTGCGTACTGCCGTTGCATACGATAAGCGGTGTTTGCCATTTCTTTGCCCAATGTAGAAGGTGAAGCGGGCTGTCCATGCGTGCGGCATAACATCGGTATTTCTGCATGTGTATGCGCTAAGTCTTTGATGGTATTAATCGTTTGCTCTATTTCTGGCAGTAGAACAGTATCGCGTCCACCTTTAATCATCAGCGCATAAGACAGGTTGTTAATATCTTCGGAAGTACAGGCAAAATGAATAAACTCACTAACCGCATTAATCTCAGCGTTATCAGTGATTTTCTCTTTTAAAAAATACTCAACCGCTTTTACATCATGGTTAGTTGTACTTTCAATCGTTTTGACGCGTGTTGCATCTGTTTCGTTGAAATTGTTGATGATGTCATTAAGATAGTTATTAGCTTCAGATGAAAACTCAGGGACTTCCTTTATTTCAGTCTGTTGAGAAAGTGCTTGTAACCAACGCACTTCAACCAATACACGATATTTGATCAGTCCATATTCACTAAAATAAGGGCGTAAAGATGACGTTTTGCTCGCATAACGACCATCGACAGGAGAGAGTGCAGTAAGAGAAGATAAATCCATAAGAAAGTGTGATGTAATTAGTGTTGGGTTAATGATATGACCTGACTTCAGTTCTAAATTGAGGTATTGCTTAGAATATTACTGAAAATGTCATTTAAAAGAGTTAAGAAAATGATAAAAAAAGGATATTATAGCGCGAAAGTTTGTTTGGGAAGATAAATCGATAGTAACTACTATTAATTATTGTAAAAATAACAGTCTGTTGGTTTTATCAAAAAAATAAAATAACAATGTTACAACGATGATTTGTAATATTTTTGGAATAAATTCAGGGAGAATATTCCAGCATGGGTAACACATTTATAGCCAAACTTTTGGCTGTACCATTATTGCTATTGTTAGCATCGGTGCTTAGTGCAGCAGAATTGCCAAATTTCACCAAACTGGTAAAAGCTCACAGCTCTGCGGTTGTTAATATTAGCACTGAGAGCAATGAGCAATACAAACAGCCATTATTAGTTCCTTCTATAAAGCCACCGTCAGAAAATAGCAGTGGTAATGAAGTGATTGATGATCTAATGAAGCGTTTTTTTGATTATGGTGAAAATCCTGACGGTGGAATAGAAGATGACCCTAGCTCCTTAGGTTCAGGCTTTATCATTTCTTCTGATGGTTATATCGTTACTAATCATCATGTGGTTGCAGGTGCAGATAAAATTATTGTCAAACTCAGTGATAAAAGAGAGTTGTCCGCTAAATTAATCGGCACAGATAAGCGTAGTGACATTGCACTTTTAAAAATAGAAGGGGAAAATTTTCCTGTGTTAACAACAGGTAGCTCAAGCCAGTTAGAAGTCGGCGAGTGGGTCATTGCAATTGGCTCTCCTTTTGGCTTTGACCATAGCGTAACAGCAGGTATTGTCAGTGCTAAAGGTCGTAGTTTGCCTGAGGAAAGTTACGTCCCTTTCATTCAAACCGATGTGGCAATTAACCCTGGTAACTCAGGTGGACCACT
>CAZQTJ010000145.1:4223-5499 GCA_964596035.1 uncultured Cocleimonas sp.
TTTAATCATAAAAAAATAAATAGCGCATCTGATTTACCGATTGTTGTGGGTAGTACATCGACAGAAAAAGAGGTTGATGTAAAAGTTCGCAGAGGTGGCAGTACGCAAATTGTAAAACTAAAATTAAGTGAATTGCCAACAGAGGTTGTTGAGAAAAAAACAAAAGCACCAGAAAAATTATCTAAAACCAATACAATAATGGGCATGGAGTTAAAAAATCTTACGGCTGATGAGCGCAAATCATTACAGATAAGTCATGGTGGCATTATTGTCAAACGTGTTGGCTCAGGAAGAGCGCATAGAGCGGGTATGCAGGTAGATGATGTGATTAAAGTCTTTAATGGTCAGTCTATAAGCAGTGTTAAGCAACTTAAATCCCTAGTGAATAGTTTGCCAAATGGAACACCTGTCGCTGCTTTAGTATTGCGCGAAGGTTCACCTCAGTTTGTAGCACTTATGATTGAACATAATGCTGTTAAGAAGTAAAACTTGAGTAATTATGGGTTGATTTACTTTGCTGAGGTTTCTAATAGAAAAATTATGTCTAATAAGAACACCCTGATAGTGTATTATCGCGAAGGCTGTCATTTGTGCGAGCAGATGACAGCCTCTTTGTATGAGCAACAAAAAAAATATCCGTTGTTAAATATTAAGATCGAAATGATCGATATTGACGACGACCCTAAGTTGCGAGAAAAGTACAATATTGATGTTCCTGTTGTAATGTATCAAGAAGAAGTCATTTTTTATCACTTCTTTGATGATAAAGAATTTGAACGCACCTTGAAAACGATGATGACCGCTTAAAAAGGTTATATAGAAAACTATAGTGATAAAAATTAATGGCTGAAGCAAATCAAAATATACGAAATTTCTCGATCATCGCCCATATTGATCATGGAAAATCAACCTTGTCAGATCGTTTTATACAATATTGTGAAGGCTTGAGTGACAGAGAAATGGACTCCCAAGTGCTTGACTCAATGGATATTGAGCGCGAGCGTGGTATTACTATTAAAGCGCAAAGTGTTACTCTAGACTATAAAGCGAAAGATGGTGAAATTTATCACCTTAACTTTATCGACACCCCTGGTCATGTTGATTTTTCCTATGAAGTTTCTCGCTCTTTGTCAGCCTGTGAGGGTGCGCTTTTAGTGGTCGATGCTTCACAAGGTGTAGAAGCGCAAAGTGTGGCTAACTGCTATACCGCGATAGACCTTAATTTAGAAGTTGTTCCTGTGCTCAATAAAATTGACTTACCTGCGGCAGATGTGGA
>CAZQTJ010000146.1:0-5493 GCA_964596035.1 uncultured Cocleimonas sp.
GATAGCCGTCTGCAAATTACCGCTAAGCTAGAAGCAGAACGGGGAGAAGATCATCTTGATGTCGCCACCAGCCTCAATAATCTCGCGGAGTTGTATCGAGCACAGGGCAAGTACGAGGCGGCTGAACCGCTGTATTTACGCTCGCTTGAGATACGGGAAAAGACACTGGGGGAGCAGCATCCTGATGTTGCCAGCAGCCTCAATAATCTCGCGGGGCTGTATTACGCACAGGGCAAGTACGAGGCGGCTGAACCGCTGTATTTACGGGCGATTGCTATTTTGCAGGCTGTCTTTCCGCAGGGGCATCCTAATATTGATGCTATTAAAAAGAATTATGAAATAATGCAAGCTGAGCGGAATTAATGCTGTCGCCCGTGTATGCTGGCGGGAGACGGATAGTGGCTTAAACAGAGCTAACTTCGTGTTGGGCTTCGTGCCTCAGCCACAACCTACTTATGCCCTATTAAATACAAAACACTGACCAACGAGACCTGATACTATGTCAAAAGTCCTTACTCTCCCTGCCTTCTCCGACAATTATATTTGGCTAATTTGTGACGACAAACAACGATATGCGGCGATTGTTGATCCTGGCGATGCTGTACCTGTATTGGCATCATTAAAACATCATAAGATAGAGCCTATCGCCATCTTAATCACCCACCACCATAGCGATCATATTGGTGGTATTGCGGCTTTATTAAAAGAATATCCAGACTTGCCTGTGTATGGCCCTAAAAATGAAAATATTCCGCATCGCACTCATGCGCTACAGGAAGGTGATGTGGTTGATTTGGAAAAAATTAATAGCAAACTACAAGTCTTAGATACGCCAGGTCACACTGCTGGACACATTGTTTATTTCGACGATGAAAACTTATTTTGTGGTGACACTTTATTCGCCAACGGTTGTGGGCGTGTCTTTGACGGAACGCTTAAAGACTTGCATCTGTCATTAGAAAAACTCGCTAAGCTTCCCCCTGAAACAAAAATCTATTGCGCGCATGAGTACACGCTAGACAATATCGGCTTTGCTAAATGGGTAGAAGAGGAGAATAAGGACTTACTGCAAAGAGAGAAAAAATGTTGGGATTTAATGGATAACGATAAACCCACCGTGCCTTCTTTGCTAAGTGATGAGTTAAAAACAAACCCTTTTTTGCGATGTCATGAAAAAACAGTCATTAAAAAAGCTGAGTTGTTTGCAGGGAAAAAGCTAGATGATTCAAGCGATGTCTTTAGCGCTATTCGCCAGTGGAAAGACGCTCAGTATGACTAACAAGCAGTAATCATCCCTATTGTTGCTCCAGTAATAGCGACTAAATCATCTGCGCTCAACTGTATTTCTAGCCCACGCTTACCTGCACTGACGTAAATGCTATCAAACTTAAAAGCACTCTCGTCAATAATCATTGGCAGGCGTTTTTTCTGTCCTAAGGGGCTTATGCCACCTAATAAGTAGCCCGTGGAATTTTGGGCTTTTTGTGGGTCAGCCATTGTTATTTTTTTTGCTTTTATTATTTTGGCAAAGGCTTTGAGATTTAATTGATGGCTAACGGGAAGGATGGCAACCGCTAGTTGATTCGCTTGAGCATTCAAGGATACCAGTAATGTTTTAAATACTTGCGCTGGTTCTAAACCTAGTAAACTCGCCGCTTCTTCACCGTAAGATTGATTATTAGCATCATGTTGATAATCATGCAGGGTATAAGCAATATTTGCTTTCTTTGCGGCTTGAACTGCGGGAGTCATTATATTTCTTTATTCATATCAAACAAACGGAAGCGTACCGTATCCTTTCCACGGTGTTTGTTGCCCCCACCAACGCTGTCCGATGGTGTTGTATATCGCGCGGAAATCGGTGGTATGTTGAACATTACCATTGTCATCTAAACGTGCCATATTGGGATGTTTTCCGTAGAGCCCACCACGTACTTTGCCACCTAATACCATGTGTGCCGATGCGGTTCCATGGTCTGTACCACGACTTTTATTTTCTTTTGCTCGTCGTCCAAACTCAGAGTAAGTCACGACTAGCACCTTATCCCACATATTGTTTTTCTTCATTGCGGTGGCAAATGTTTTTAATCCATGTGCTAATTGGTATAAAGAATTATTCTGCGCACCTTCTTGATTGGCGTGAGTATCAAAACCGTCTTGTGTCACTTTATAAACAGGGGCTTCTACACCACACAAAATCATCTCTGTGACCGATTGCAAATTATGACCTAATTTACCTTTAGCAAAGTTTACTCGATAACGCGCCCCTCCCTTACCTATTTTATTGGCAATTTGCTTGCCTACATCGTACAGTTGATGTTGTTTATTGGTGATATGCGCCAATGCTGCGGACTGCCGTGAGACATCAACATCTTTTACATAACGTGATTCACGCAGAAAACTGGTCGGATTTTGCATGGTAACGCAGTTAAGATTGGTGGCATCGAGCGGCCCCAAACTAATCTGCCCTGTACTTAGGGCAATACCATGCAGTCCTTTTTTATACTGTGGTAATATTTTTGATAACCACCCATTATCTAATACTTGGTTTGCATTTGAAGCGGTATTCCAAATATCAATAGAACGAAAATGCGAAAGTATAGAATGTGGATAGCCTACGCCTTCAATCCATGCCATTTCTCCTGCCTCCCACAATGGCGCAAGAGACTTTAAACTGGGGGCTAGACCTTTTCCGTTTTTTAACTTAATTAAAGTACGTTCTTTTAATGCTATATTAGGACGATATTTCTTATAATAGTCATCCTCATAAGGCACTAGCGTATTGAAACCATCGTTACCGCCTTTCAACTCTACTAAAACTAATATTTTATCCTGTCTTTGCTGCGGGTTAGCACCTGCAAAAGCGAGTTCTGGCAGTACACCTGCCGCAGTAATTAAACTACTATATTTTAAAAAATTTCGACGATCCATAATGTCATCCCCTAGGTGGTTTGATATAGGATTGGTAATTTTTTTGCATCAAATCACCTTAGTTAACTTGGTAAGCAGAGTCTAAAACTAGCGCACGCACTAAACGCTGCTTTTCTAATGTTAGATCAATGGGCTGAACGGGCTGAATCGGCAACAACCACTCTTTCAAGCGCCTGCCAGAAACATTTGGCAAGCGTTTTGCCACACCACCTCGTGCTCTAAAAGCCCCTCCACTTAAATCATTCATTAAAGCTGTTCGCAATAAAATAGACTGCGTGCTAATCCAACCCTTACCGCCAGCCCAACCTTTAACGCTAGGGTGTTCAAACACGCCCTGCCCTAAAATATTTAAACGATGCTCAATACCACGGCGCGGTAGTTTGTACGGCAATGCACGCAAAGTACCTACCGCCAAATCAATCGGTGATTTAATTAATGCGCCTTGATTACGTTTTTCCCAAAATTCTTTGCTGGTCAACACCGCCTGTAATAACTTCTTTATACTGTAATTAGAGTCACGAAAGACCTGCGCCCATTGCTTTATAGTACGAGGATTAGGACGGGAGACATTAATAAACTCATGCCACATTTTCTCGGCAATAACCTCTGCCGTGCGGCGTTGTTTTAACAGAATATTAATAATGTGATCCCCATTAAAATTACCTCGCTGACCTAAAAATGTTTTTATTCCATTGTCATGTGCGGCCGCATTATTGACAAATTTACCCTGCTTATTGATCGTCCAGCCTGTAAAAGCACGCGCTGCTTCTCTAACATCAGCGTTGTTATATTTACCTCGACCTAGCGTAAATAACTCAAGCAGCTCTCGCGCAAAATTTTCATTTGGATTGTCTTTAGTATTTAGGTGTCCATCTAAATATAGCAACATTGCAGGGTCTTTCGTCACCGCATGTAACAATACACCATAATTGCCTAAAGCATGTTGGCGAAATAGGATATTTTGCCGATAAAGAAAAGAAGCTTGATTGGTTTTAAGAATAGAGGAGGGGAAGTGGTTATGCCAAAACAGTGTCATACGTTCTAAAAAAGGGGTTTTAGTTGTCAACAAATGTTTAACCCACCAAGTTTGCAAACCTTTGCCTTCAACTTTCGCAATACGCCTCACCATCTTTCGACGTGATCTATTATTGTATAAGCTACTCATTTTGCGCCAAGAACTAAAGCGAGGCATTGCTGGGACACGTTGATTATTTTGTCTTAGCAATTGGGCAACCGCCTGATCTAATGAAAGTTGACTAACGCGGTTAATCTCGTTCCATTCAGCTCCTATCCCTGTTCTTGAGACTAAATGTCTGGCTTCTACAAAGCCTAATTTTGCCATGGCATCCTTACCTGCTCTTAAAAAATGATTGCTTTGATTATTTTTGCTGATCCAGATTGATAGTCTAAGTTTCTAACCTAAGCTCAAAAGAGTATAGTCTAATTAAATTTTAATATTTTGTGGTATTTAAACCATGAATGAATGAGAGATGTACAACAGCTAAAAAAACAGCCAGCCATCAAATATTTCACTTATCTGCCAGCAAGAACTGCTGTCTATAACGCTGCGGGGAATTCCTAAGAGCTTATTTGGATTGATATTAACGAACAATGTATATTAAGCCAGTATCAAAAAGAACATCAGAAACTTATAATTTAGTTATTTTAATCAACTGGAGCAAACCATGTCATCTGCCGTTTCTCGCATACCTACCGCCAGCTCAGAAGAAGCCCTATTACATTTTTCGTCCTTACTCGCCCATGAGACCGACTGTTGGGATGTAAATCACGCCATCAGCAACAATCGACAGGACTTTGTTTTATTAGATGTTCGCGGCGAAGAGTCTTACGCAAAAGGACATCTTCCCAAAGCCATTAATTTACCAAACTGGAAAGTTAAAGAAGAAAACCTTAGTGACTATGATGCCGACACTTTATTTGTCGTTTACTGCGCTGGTCCTCATTGCAATGGCGCAGATAAGGCGGCGCTACACCTCGCCAAGCTGGGACGACCTGTGAAAAAAATGATCGGTGGCGTAACAGGGTGGCTGGACGAAGGTTTTATGTTAGTTAATGAGCAATAGTCGATGAATAAAATGAATAACATAATTATTCGTCATGCTGTCGAAGCTGACTGCCCTCAGCTATTATCTCTGATGAAAAAATTGGCTGTATTTGAAGACTATATTGACGACTTTCAAGTAAGCGAACTTGCTCTCATTGAACATGGTTTTCAAAAAACTCCCAACTACACGGCCATTGTTGCAGAATCATCACAGCAATTAGTTGCCTATCTCGTTTACTATTTAATTCCCTTTAGTTATGACTTAAAACCTACTTTATTTATTAAAGAACTTTGGGTCGATGAAGCCTTTCGCGGAAAAAATATTGGCTCAAGACTAATGAAAGCAGTAATTAGTGACGCTAAAAAACGACAATGTGGCAGGATAAAATGGGATGTGCTTGCCGATAACCATGCCGCCCAACAGTTTTATCAACAATTTGGGGCTTATTATGATAAACGCTGGCAGGGCTACCTATTGGAAGCAAGCAACTTTGACC